>NZ_JBHUSG010000007.1:43190-283378 GCF_042673745.1 Kitasatospora sp. NPDC057015 | reverse complement strand
GGCGGCCGCGGCGGCCGCCTACGCGCTGACCGGCTCGCCCCAGCCCGCCGCGCCGCCGCTGGCCGCCGCCGCACCGATCTCCTCCCCCGCCGTCGTGCCGCCCGCGCCGGCCCCCGCGCCGCCGAGCGCACCCGCGCCGGAGCCCGAACCGGCGGCGGAACCGGAACCGGCGCCCGCGCCGAGCCCGCCCCCCGCGCCCAGGCCCACGCCCACCCGCACCCCGGCGCCCGCGCCGACCGCGAAGCCGGCGCCGCCCGCGCCGCCGTCCCCGACCCCCGAACCGAGGACGACGGCGCCGGTCGTCCCGACCCCCGAGGTCCCGCAACCGCCGCAGCCGACGACGCCGGAGCCGGAGCCCTCCCCGGTGGTCACCCCGCCGACCCCCGCCCGCGACTTCTGGGCGGACGCGCTCCCGTACTTCAATCCCGGCGGGAACCGGGTGCCGCCGGCCGGGCCGAGCCTGCGGCACGGCGGCGGCTGGGTCTGGCAGCGGGACGCGGTCTGGATGGGCGGCCGGCGCTACAAGCACGGCCTCTCGGTGCACGCGCCCACCACCACGACCGTCGACCTGAACCGCTCCTGCCGGTCCTTCGACGCGGTGGCCGGTCTGGACGACCTGACGCCGCCGGGCGCCCGGGCCGTGTTCTCCGTCCAGGGCGAGGACGGCGCCACGCTGTGGTCCTCACGCGAGCTCCGGGCCGGGGACGCCCCCGTGCCCGTGCACGTCACGCTGGCCGGCCGCCGCTCGGTGCGACTGGTGGTCACCCCGCTGCGCGGCCCGTGGTCGGGCTCCGCGGTGGCGGACTGGGCCGAGGCCCGCTTCAGCTGCGACTGAGGCGGGCCCGCGCCCGGGTGCGAGGACACCTGGGCGCGGGCCCGCGATCGGCGGGGCTCGACGGCGACCGGACCCCGCGATCGACGGGACACGGTCGGACACGGCCGGATCAGACCGCGCAGGCACCGTCCGCACAGGAGTCGTCCGCGCAGGCGCCGGCCCCGGCCGCCGCCCCGACCGGCGCCGCGGTCTCGGCGGCCACCTGCTCCAGCACCTTGCGGAAGGTCTCGGCCTCCTGGCCGCCCTGGACGGCCCACTTGCCCTCGAAGACGAAGGTCGGCACGGCGCTGATGCCGAGCTCGCGGGCCTGCGCCAGCTGGGCCCGGACGTCCTCGGCGCCCTCGTCCCCGGCCAGGTACTCCGTCACCCGCTCGCGGCCGAGGCCGGCCGCCACCGCGATCTCGGTGAGCCGGGCGCGGTCGCCGAGGTCCACGCCGTCGCTGAAGTGGGCCTTCAGCAGACCCTCCTTGAGCACGCCCTGGACCGCGGCCCCGTACTCGGTCAGCGCCAGGTGCAGCAGCCGGTGGCCCAGCAGCGTGTTGACGTGCAGGGCGGTGTCGAAGTCGTACGTGATGCCCTCCGCCCGGCCGAGCTCGGTCACCCGGGCGTCCATCGCGACCGACTGCGGCCCGAAGCGCTCGGCCAGCCAGGCGCGGTGCGGGGTCGCCGTTCCGGAGGCGTCCGGAACGAGCTGGTAGGGCCGGTAGACCACCTCGACGTCCGCCCGACCCTCGAAGCCGGCGAGGGCCTGCTCGAAGCGGCGCTTTCCGATGTAGCACCACGGGCAGGCGATGTCGGAGTAGATCTCGACCTTCATGACGACGGGCTCCTGAGTTGGGCGACGGGTTCCCCGGGTCAACGGCCGACCGGGCCCGGCTCATTCCCCGGACGGGCGGCCCGCGACCGGGATCACGTACCGCCGGCCCGGTCCGGTCCGTCCGGCCACGCGCCGTCCGTGGACCGCCTCCTCCGTGAACCGACCGTCAGCGGGTCGCCGGCGGCGGGACGACCAGCACCGGACAGGCCGCGTGGTGCACCGCCGCCGTGCTCACCGATCCGAGCAGCAGCCGGTTGAAGCCGCCGTTCCCCCGGGTCCCGAGCACCAGCGTGTGCTGGGTGACGGCGGAGGCGAGCAGCACCTCGATCACGTTGCCGAGCACCACGTGCAGCGCCGGCTCCCCCTCGTACGGCAGGGGGCGGGCCCGCTGGACGGTGGCGACCGAGCGCCGCAGACCGTCCGCCATGCTCTCGACGAGCTGCTCGACGCTCTCCCGGACCAGCTCGGCCATCCCCGGCGGGTAGCCCACCGGAGAGGGGTTGACCACCGCCATCACGTAGAGCGGCAGCCCGAACAGCTCGGCCTCGGTCATCGCCCGGTCCAGCGCCCACAGCGAGCCGTCCGACCCGTCGCAGGCGGCCAGCACACCGGGCGGTCCGGCGGGCGGCCCGCCGGTCACCGTCAGCACGGGTTCGGACTGGTCCGAGCTGGTCACCTTGGCTCCAGGACTGACGGCGGCGGGTCGGGGCAGGACCGGGTGCCTGCCCCGCCATGATCCCGCTCCGCCGGGCGGGATCAGGCGAAACGCGCCGCCGCGAGCGCCACGCGTTCGGCCAGCGGCAGGCCGGTCCAGCAGGAGCCGTGCCGGCGGGCCCGCACCCGGCGCAGCCACAGTTCGGTGGAGACCAGTTCGGCGATCCCCGCCAGGGTCTCCGGCCCGGGTCCGGCCCCCGGGGCGGCGGCCCGGTCCAGGCTCCGGCGGACGGCCGGCAGGTCGATCAGCCCGGCCTCGGCGAGCAGCGGACGGTCGAACAGCTCGGCGATCCCGTCCGCCGCCAGCCGCAGGCCGGTCCGGGCCGGTCCGTGGCGGTCGGGCCGGGCGCCGCGCCCCCAGTCGGCGGGCAGGTCGGTGCGGCCGGCGCCGGCCAGCACCGCGTGCAGCAGGGTGTGCCGGGCACCGGGCTGCAGGCGCACCTCGTCGGGCAGCAGCCGGGCCGCCCGCACCACCTGGTTGTCCAGGAAGGGCGCGTGCAGCCGCTGGCCCGGCTGCTCGGCGGCCTGCAGCAGGGTGCGGTACGCGGCGGCGTGCCGGTACAGCGCCTGGCCGGCCCGCCGGGCCCCCGGATGCTCGGCGGGGGCGGGGCCGCGGGCGGCCAGCCGCAGCCGCAGCGCGACCGCCGAGAGCGCCTCGTCCGAGAGCCAGCGGGCGGCCGGGCCCGGGACGCACCAGGACAGGCCGCCGGCCGTCCCGGCGCCGGCGGTGGCCGCGGTCGTGGCGGCCCGGCGGGCGGTGAGCCGGACGGCGGCGTCGTCGAGCGCGTCGGCGTAGCGGATCCGGGACAGCCGGTGGGCCGCCCGCAGCACCGTCACCGGGGTGCGCACCGCGGCGGTCAGCACCCCGGCCACCGCGCGGTCCGCGCCGGCCAGCGCGGCCACCGGCGGCAGCAGTTCGCGCGGGCGCCCGGCCCGGATCAGGTCGGCCAGCCGGGCCGGATGGCCGTCCAGGACCTGCCGGGCGCCGTACCCGGTGAGGTGGTCGGTGCCGCCGGCCGCGAACCGGGCCTCGGCGCGGGCCGCGGCGACCAGTTCGGGGCCCGGCTCGTCCGTCAGCCGGCCGGCCAGCGGGTCGGCGCCGAGACCGGCGAACGGCAGCGTGCCCGTGGTCACCGGCAGGACGGTGTGCCGTAGCCGCGGGGTGTCCGGCACCAGCACGGCGCTGCCGCCGGGGGCGACGGCCGGGCCCGCCGGCTCGCCGAAGGTGACGGCCGCCAGCTGCTCCGGCTCGCTCGCTCCGGCGGCCTGCGGGCGCGCCCAGGACCCCTTGGTGGCGCCCGACCTGGCCCGGCCGCCGCTCTCGTCCGCCCGGCCCGGCAGGACGGGCAGGGCGGACTCGGCCGGGGTGGCCGCGGGGGCGCCGGCCGGCGGCCGCCCCGGGCCGGGCGGAACGGCCGCGGCCAGCAGGGCCACGGTCGCCGAGGCCGTCCCGTACGAGAGGTCGACGCCGAGCCGTGCCCGCTCCGGCGCCGCGCCCGCGGCCGGCCGCGGCGTGAGCCGCGCTCCGGGGGCGGCCGGACGCACCCGGAAGCGGATCGACTCCAGCAGGGCGCGGGTGAGTTCGCGGACCGCCGGAGCCTCGCCGCGCGGCTGCGGGCCACCGCCGTGCTCGTCGTACGAGGCGGTGTAGGGCCGGCCGCCGCGGACCGCCAGCACGTGCCCCGGCGGCACCCGCCGCACGCCCAGGTACGGGGTGCCGGTACCGAGCGCCTCGGGCGACTCGGGGCAGGCCAGCCGGGACGCCAGGTGGCCCGCGTCGATCGGGGCGCCCACCAGGTCGGCGAGCGGGAGCGCGGCGGTCGCGTACGCGGTGCCGCCGCACCACGGGGTGTGGAAGACCGGGAGGGCGCCGGCCAGGTCGGTCAGCAGCAGCGTGCTGCGGGTGCCGGTGCGCAGCACCGCCGTGTAGCTGCCCGGCCACGCGCTCAGGTGGCGGACGGCGCCGCCGCGCGCCGCGGCCAGGCCGGCGGCGAGTTCGGCGTCGGAGGCCCCGCAGTGGCCGAGGACGGCGAGGCGGGTGGTGGCGGGGGTGTCCTCGACGGGGTCGGGCGGCGGGGTGCCGGTGCTGACCGCGGCCGGGGCGCCCGGCCGCAGGGTGACCAGCCGGATCTCCTCGGGACGCCAGTCCCCCACCGCCCACAGCGGGTTGGGGCCCGCCCAGAGGGTGCGGGCCGCGATCGGGCGCACGTTGCCCAGCGCCTCGTGCGCCGACCCGCCCGCCCTCGGCGAGGTCCCGCTCCAGCCCGTCAGCCACCGCATCGCGCCTCCACCGGACGAGGAACCCATCGCGGCGGCGCGCCGGTCGTCCGTCCGGACCAGGTCCGGACCGGCCCGAGCGGCTCGGGTCGCCCACGGGTCGGCCGCCGCGTGCGGGCGCGCGGCCCCGCGCGGCCACCGGCCCGGCGCACCGTCAGGAGCCATCGTGCCACCGGACGCCCACCGGGGGACCGGTGTTGCGGCTGTGAATTCGCGTGGCGTACGGGTGGCGGCGGTTCGCCGTTCGACGGATGTTGGCCGGGCGGCCGCCCGCCGGCCGCTCACCGGCCGGCCGGTCGGGCACGGACGGTCGAGGCACGGCATCCCGGACGCGCGGCCGGTCGGGCACGGACGGTCGACGCGCCGGACGGTCGGCGCACGGCCGGTGCGGGGCGCGGGAGTTCACCGCCCGGGCTGGGGAGTTCACCGCCCGGACGCCGGTGCCGGCTGCCGTCCGCGGGTGTCGGACGCGGATGTCGGACGCGGGGTCGCACGCCCCGCGGAGGTCCGCCGCCGAGGGCGGACCGGCGACCGCGCGGCCGGGCCCTCCCCTCCACGGCCCGGACCGCCGGTCACGGCGCCCTGTCATGGCCATCGCGAGATGGCCGAAAGGCGTCGCAAGGCCCGGGAGGGCATCCGCATGCCCTCCCGGCCTGATCCGCCGTCCGCGGGGATGGAGACGGCGGCTCCCCCGACCCGCCGGGTCCTCGACGGCGGGCCGACCCACGGCACCAGCGAATCGCCGACCTGGCGATCGGGCCAGGGGGCACGGCCGGGCGCACATCGGCACACGACCGGAGCACAGCACTCCGGGCGCGCACACAAACGGAGGACGCCGCACCGCCGAGCCGTCCCGCGCGTCGGGGGGCGGGTGCGCGATCCCGCCATCCGGATTGCCGGGCCTTAACCCTAGGAACGCGTCCGACTACTCTAGGTGCAGCAGGTTCGGCCCGGCCGCAGCACCGGGCGCCGCGCACAAACGTCGCAGGGGGTGCCGCCGCCACCATGACCGTCAGCCCACGTGGACCGAACGAACGGCTCGGCACGCTCCTGACCCTCGCCCAGATCAGCAACGCCGGCCTGGCCCGTCGGGTCAACGACCTCGGTGCACAGCGGGGGTTGACGCTTCGCTACGACAAGACCTCGGTGGCCCGCTGGGTCAGCAAGGGGATGGTCCCGCAGGGGCCGGTGCCGCACCTGATCGCCACCGCGATCGGCGGCAAGCTCGGCCGGCCCGTGCCGTTGGAGGAGATCGGCCTCGGCGACACCGATCCCACGCCCGAACTCGGCCTGGCCTTCCCCCGCGAGGTGTCGGAGGCGGTCCGGTCGGCGACCGACCTCTGGCGGGTCGACCTGGACCTGCGGCGCGGGCCGGGCGGCGGGCGCTGGAGCGACAGCCTGGCCGGCACCTTCTCGGTCTCGGCGTACGCGACTCCGGTGTCCCGCTGGCTGATCACCCCGGCGGACGGCTCGGTGGCCCGCGAGGCGCCGCCCAGCACCGCCGACCTGGCCTCGTACCGGGTCGGGCACTCGGACGCGGTGAAGCTGCGCGAGGCGGCCCAGGAGGCCCGCCGGTGGGACTCCAAGTACGGCGGCGGGGACTGGCGTTCGTCGATGGTCCCGGAGTGCCTGCGGGTGGAGGCGGCGCCGCTGCTGCTGGCCTCGTACAGCGACGCGGTCGGCCGGGCGCTGTTCGGCGCGACGGCCGAACTGACCAGGCTGGCCGGCTGGATGGCCTTCGACACCGGCCAGCACGAGGCCGCGCAGCGGTACTACATCCAGGCCCTGCGGCTGGCCCGGGCGGCGGCGGACGTGCCGCTGGGCGGGTACGTGCTGGCCTCGATGAGCCTGCAGGCGGGCTACCGCGGCTTCGCGGAGGAGGCGGTGGACCTCGCGCAGGCGGCCCTGGAGCGCAACCGGGGGCTGGCGACGGCCCGGACGATGAGCTTCTTCCACCTGGTGGAGGCGCGGGCCCAGGCGAAGGCCCGCAACGCGGCGGCGTGCGCGACGGCGCTCGGCGCGGCGGAGAGCGCCCTGGAGCGGTCGCGCGCCGGGGACTGCGATCCGGCGTGGATCGACTTCTACGCCTACGACCGGCTGGCCGCCGACGCCGCCGAGTGCTTCCGGGACCTGGGCGTGCCGGCGAAGGTCCGTCAGTTCACCCGGGAGGCACTGGCCAGACCGACCGAGGGCTTCGTCCGCTCGCACGGGCTGCGCCTGGTGGTCTCCGCGATGGCCGAGGCCGAGGCGGGCGACCTGGACGCGGCCGTGGCGGCCGGCGAGCGGGCGGTCGACGTGGCCGGCCGGATCTCCTCCCAGCGCAGCCGCGACTACGTGGTCGAGATGCTCCGCCGGCTGGAGCCCTTCAAGGGCGAGCGGCGGGTGCGCGAACTGACCGAGCGGGCGCGTTCGATCCTGGTCGCGCCGGCCTGACGAACCGTCGCGGGCGCCGACTGGGGCGTTGGAGGGCACCGGCTCGGGCGTTGGAGGGCCGCGGTCGGGGCGCGGGTAATTCGGATGCGGGTACGAGCGGCGGCTGGCTATGTTTCTCCTGTCCAGGTGCGCAGGCAGGGGTTACTTCCACTGTTAATGGGCAGGTCGCGGGTTCGAGTCCCGTCACCGACCCCGGGTCGGTGTAGCTCAGTCGGTAGAGCAGCTTCGTCACCTCCGCCGCCTCTGATCTCTGGACACCACATCTGAAGAGTCCTTCCGCACCTCCCGGTGCGCCGGCAGCGGTTACTTCTTGGTAAGGCGTCCTCGGACGCTGCGGTTCGAGCCCGCGAAACACCGCCGCCATCCTTGATCTCGGGAGGCACGGCGCCGGGGTGCCCGGTGCGCGGGCCACGGTTACTTCGTCGAGCGCCCCTCGGGGCGCGTTGAAGCGGATGCTCATCGACCGCGGCCTTGTCCGACGACCTCGGGCACCCCCGCTTCGCCGTGCCCTCCTCCCGTCACCCGTCCGCAGGGGGAGTTCGCCATGTCGCGTTTCAACGTCCGCAAGGCCCGGCCGGCCCCGTCCTCGCCCGTGACCACCACCGGGCGGCCCACCGTCAACCACCAGGGCGGCATCGGGTTCCTGCGCGACGAGAAGTCGGAGCTCTTCCTGCTCGCCGTGGCCAACACGGTGGGGCAGGACACCTTCTACGAGCGCGGCGGCGACCGCGACGACCGGTACACCGCACTGGTCCGCGAGCTCGCCGTGAGCGACCCCGAGTGGACGCTCGGCCTGCTCCGCTGGCTGCGCCACGGCGCGCAGCTGCGCACCGCCGCGCTGGTCGGCGCGGCCGAGTTCACCCGGGCCCGGCTGGACGCCAAGGCCCCGGGGCACTCCCGCCAAGCCGTCGACGCCGTCCTGCAGCGCCCGGACGAGCCGGGCGAGCTGCTGGCCTACTGGACCTCGCGCTACGGCCGCAGCCTGCCGCAGCCGCTCAAGCGCGGCGTGGCCGACGCGGTGCGCCGGCTCTACAACGGCCGCGCGCTGCTCAAGTACGACAGCGCGGCCAAGGACTACCGCTTCGGCGACGTGCTGGAGCTGACCCACCCGTCGCCGGACCCGGCCAAGCCGTGGCAGGGCGAGCTCTTCAAGTACGCCCTGGACCGCCGCCACCACCCCGAGGAGGCCGTACCGCCGGCCGCCGACCGGGTGCTGTCCGCCAACCGCGAGCTGCTCGCGCTGCCGGTCGCCGAGCGGCGCGCGGCCGTGACGGCCGAGGGCGGCGCGGAGCGGCTCGCCGACGCGGGGCTGACCTGGGAGGCGCTGGCCGGCTGGCTGCAGGGCCCGCTGGACGCGGCCGTCTGGGAGGCGGTCATCCCGTCGATGGGTCCGATGGCGCTGGTCCGCAACCTGCGCAACTTCGACCAGGCCGGGGTGTCGGACGAGGTGGCGGAGGTGGTCGCGAAGCGGATCTCGGACCGCCACGAGGTCGCCCGCTCCCGGCAGTTCCCGTTCCGCTACCTGGCCGCGCACCGGCACGCCCCGTCGCTGCGCTGGGGGCACGCACTGGAGACCGCGCTCGCGCACTCCCTCGCCAACGTCCCGGCGCTGCCCGGCCGCACGCTGATCCTGGTGGACCGCTCGGGCTCCATGTTCGACCGCCCCGACCAGCGGACCCAGCTCAACCGGGCCGACACCGCGGCGATCTTCGGCACCGCGCTGAAGGTCCGGTCGGCCGGCGCCGACCTGGTCGAGTTCGGCTCCACCAGCAACGTGATCGACGTTCGTCGCGGCGAGCCGGTGCTGCGGGTGCTGGAGCGGTTCCACGACCTCGGCGGCACCGCGACCGCCGAGGCCGTCCGCCGGCACTACCGGGCCCACGACCGGGTGGTCATCGTCACCGACGAGCAGGCGGGCCCGTCCAGCTGGGGCGGCGACCCGCTGGCGGCCGTCCCCGCCGGCGTCCCGGTCTACACCTGGAACCTCGCGGGCTACCGCACCGGCCACGCCCCCTCGGGGACGGCCGGCCGGCACACCTTCGGCGGCCTGACCGACGCCGCCTTCCGGCTGATCCCGCTCCTGGAGGCCGGGGGCGACGCCGGCTGGCCCTGGGAGCAGCAGCAGCGCGCGGCCTGAGCGCCGCCCGCCGCACGGGCGGGGCACCCTCGACCGGCACCGCCCGCCGTGCCACCATCGGCGGGCGGGCCGGTCGACGAAGGGGCAGTGGTGCGGTACGACTTCGACGTACTGGTGGCGGGCGGCGGCATCGTCGGCCTCTCCACGGCCCACGCGCTCGCCCTCGCCCGGCCCGGTCTGCGGCTCGGGGTGCTGGAGAAGGAGGACGCCTTCGCCACCCACCAGAGCGGCCGCAACAGCGGGGTGATCCACAGCGGCGTCTACTACCGGCCCGGGTCGCTGAAGGCCCGCTACGCGGTCGGGGGCGCCGCCGAGCTGGTGCGGTTCTGCCGCGAGCAGGGCGTCCCGTACGAGGTGACCGGCAAGCTGATCGTCGCCACCGGGCAGGCCGAGCTGCCGCGCCTGCACGCCCTCGCCGCCCGTGGACGGGAGAACGGCATCCCGGTCACCGAGCTGGGCCCGGCGGGGATCGCCGAGCACGAGCCGGCGGTGGCCGGGCTGGCCGGGCTGCACGTCGCCACCACCGGTGTCTGCGACTTCCCCGCCGTCGCCCGCGCCTTCGCCCGGCTGGCCGAGCAGGCCGGGGCGGCGCTGCTGCCCGGCACGGAGCTGCGGGCCGTCGCCCGCCGCGCGGACGGCGTGACGGTGCAGACCTCGGCCGGCGAGTTGCGCTGCGCGGTGCTGGTGAACTGCGCGGGCCTGCACAGCGACCGGGTGGCCCGGCTGGCGGGGGACGACCCGGGCGTGCGGATCGTGCCGTTCCGGGGCGAGTACTACGAGCTCGCCGACCAGCGGCGCGGGCTGGTGCGCGGCCTGGTCTACCCGGTGCCCGATCCGGCGTTCCCCTTCCTCGGGGTGCACCTCACCCGGGGGGTGCACGGCGATGTGCACGTGGGCCCGAACGCGGTGCCCGCCCTCGCCCGCGAGGGCTACGACTGGCGCACCGTACGCCCCCGCGAGCTGGCCGGCACGCTCGCCTTCCCCGGTGCCTGGCGGATCGCCCGCCGGCACTGGCGCCAGGAGGCCGGCGAGCTGCACCGCTCGCTGTCCAAGCGGGCCTTCACCGCCGCCGTGCGACGGCTGCTGCCCGCCGTCACCGAGGCCGACCTGGTGCCGGCCGCAGCCGGGGTCCGGGCCCAGGCGGTGGCCCGGGACGGCTCGCTGCTGGACGACTTCGCGTTCGCCGGCTTCGACCCCGACGACCCGCGCTCCGGCCGCCGCCTGGTGCACGTGCTCAACGCGCCCTCGCCGGCCGCCACCGCCTCGCTGCCGATCGGCCGCGAGGTGGCCCGCCGCGCGCTGGCCGCGCTGGCCGCGGGCGGCTGAGCCGACCGCGGTGCCGGCCTGCGCCGGGCGCCCCGACGGGAGCTGCGTCACACCCCGCCCGGGCCCGGCCCGGGCCCCGTCGGCGCCCCTTAGACTTGGCCGATTGTGACTGCCACCGCCCCCATCCCCCAGCCCTCCCCCTCCGTCCGGCTCTCCGCCGCACCGGCGGGGTACCCCGCGCCGATGTACCCGCACCGGGCCACCGAGGCCCAGCACAGCGAGCGGCGCATCCGCAGCTTCCAGCCGCGCCGGGGCCGGATGACCAACGCGCAGGCCGGTGCGCTGGACCGGGGGTGGGAGCAGTACGGCATCGCGATCGACGGCAGCCCGCTGGCCCTGCCCGAGCTCTTCGGCGGCCTCCCGGTCACGTTGGAGATCGGCTTCGGCATGGGCGAGACGACCGCCGCGATGGCCGCGGCCGACCCGGCGACGGGCATCCTGGCGGCCGACGTGCACACCCCGGGCCACGGCAACCTGCTGCAGTTGCTGGAGCGGGCCGGCTCGAAGAACGTCCGCCTGGCCGCCGGCGACGCGGTGATCCTGCTGCGCGACATGCTCACCGACGCCTCGCTGGCGGGCCTGCGGGTCTACTTCGCCGACCCGTGGCCGAAGCCCAAGCACCACAAGCGCCGGCTGGTCCAGCCGTCCTTCCTCGACCTCGTGCTGCCCCGCCTCGCCCCGGGCGCGCTGGTGCACTGCGCGACCGACTGGGAGCCCTACGCCGAGCAGATGCTGGAGGTGCTCTCCGGTTCCCCCGAGCTGGAGAACCTGCACCCGGAGGGCGACGGCACCGGGTGGCTGGAGCCCGCCGAACACCCGGCCGGCAGCGTGCCCGGCTACGCGCCGCGGCCCGACTGGCGTCCGGTGACGAAGTTCGAGCGGGCCGGCATCGCCAAGGGGCACGTCGTGCACGACCTGCTGTTCCGCCGCCGCTGATCGAACCCGATCACCCGGTCACCCCGGGTGATCCGGTCCGCACGTATTGTGCCGAGGGCTCCCGCCGGGTGGGACGCGTCCCCTACCCTTTGCCGCGTGAGCAGCCCGTTCAGCGGGAGGTCCGCCCGCCCGGCGGCCGCCGCCGCTGACGCCCAGGACGCACCCACGCGCACCGCCGGCACCCGGACGATCCCGGGGCCCAGGTCCCGCGGGGCCCGCCGGTCACTGCCCCCGGCGGGGTGGCCGTCGGCCGCCCCGCCGCCCCGGACGGCCGCCGCGCCGACCGAGGCCCTCCCGTCGGACGCCCGCGCCGCGCGGCCGCCCCGGCACCCGCTGCTCGGCCATCCGGTGTTCCGTCACCCGGTGCTGCGCCACCCCGCGCTGACCTCGGTCACCGCGGGGGCGGTGCTGGCCCTGGCCGGCTGCGCCGTGCTGATCCTCCACCTCGTCCGGCGGCAGACCGGCACGACCGGGCTCTTCGTCGGCCTCGGGCTCGCCCTGCTGCCGCTGCCGTTCGTCCTGGGCGCGCTGGCCTGGCTGAACCAGACCGCCCGGGTGCCGGTGCGGCAGCTGGTGTTCTGCCTGGCCTGGGGCTCCTGCGCGGCCACCACGGTGGCGATCCTCGCCAACGGCTGGGCGAGCGACTTCCTGATCGCCCACCAGGGCCTGCGCGGCGAGACGCTCGGCGCCGACTTCGCCACCCCGCTGATCGAGGAGAGCGCCAAGGGGGCCGCCCTGCTGCTGCTCCTGCTGCCGCTGCCGCTGTCGCTGCCCCGGCGACTGCCCCGGCGGCTGCGCTGCCACCTCGACCGCCGCTACGCGGCGCTGCTCCGCGCGCGGACGCCCGGCCGCCGCCCGCCCCGGCCCGACCTGTCGCCGGCGGCCTACGCCCGGCTGCGCGGCGTACTGCACGGGCGCCCGCGGCCGCGTTCGCGCCCCCACCCGCCGCCCCCGGTGCGCGTCCACCCGCGGATCCGCAGCCACCCGCGGGCCCGCTCGCGGCCGCGCACGCTGGCCGCCGGCATCGTCCTCGGCGGCGTCACCGCCTGCGGCTTCGCCTTCACCGAGAACGCCCTCTACCTGGGCCGGGCCTTCACCGACGACCAGCAGCAGCGCCTGGACAGCATCGGCCTCGGCGAGACCCCCAGCCTGCGGGACTTCGACAGCACGGTGCAGACCTTCGTCCTGCGCGGCCTGCTGTCCCCCTTCGCCCATCCCCTGTTCACCGCGCTGACGGGTCTGGGCCTGGCGATCACGATGACGACCGGCCGGCGCTGGCCGGCCCGGCTGGCCGCGCCCGGCGGACTGCTGCTGGCGATGGCCCTGCACGGCACCTGGAACGCCGCCGCGGGGCTGGGCACCCACGGCTTCCTGCTGGTGTACGGCACGCTGATGGTGCCGTGCTTCGCGGCCCTGGTCTCCTTCGCGGTCTGGGCCAGGGCCGGGACCGCCCAGCGCTTCGCACACCGGTCCGAACCGGTGGCCCCGGTGGCGGCCCTGACGGCCGGGCCGGCCCGGACCGCCGCGCCCGCACCGGCCGGACCGGCGGCACCGCCCGGCCCCACCTGCGCGCCCGCCCCTGGCGGCGGTCCGGCACCCCCCGGCTGAACCGATTTCCCATCCGGGTCACATCCACGTACTGTGGGGTTTACCGACGCGGGGTGGAGCAGCTCGGTAGCTCGCTGGGCTCATAACCCAGAGGTCGCAGGTTCAAATCCTGTCCCCGCTACTCAGTAGCACGGAAGGCCCGGCAGATCATCTGCCGGGCCTTCCGCCGTTCCCGCACGATGATCCGGGCGATGCCCCGCGGGCCGCCCGGAGCCGGGCCGGCCGCGGCCGAGGGTCCGCGACCGGTGCCCGACCGCCGGATCCCGCCGGGAAACCACCTCGTAAATCCGTTGCCCCCGGCAGGGTCACGTGCCTATCGTGGCGGCACACTGAAAGGAGGTGATCCTGGTTGAGTACCGTCAGGATGTGTGAGGTGGCTGCTCGCTAGAGCCGCCCCTGCCTGTGCAGTTGAGGTCGTGACCGGCCTCCGGCGGCAGGCGATTCCCAAGCAGTCACCCGGCCCGTGGGCTCACCGGAACATCCCCGGTGCCCCGGTGCCAGCAGCCCGGCGCCGGGCTCTGGTACCGGGGAGCAGCCCACGGGCCGTCTGCGTGTCGCGGTAACCCCGGTTGGGTACAGTCGGCCCGACTTCACGGGGCTGGCGCAGGGGGTAGCGATGGCGGGGGCACGGGCGGCGGAGAACGCGGCGCGGCTGCGGACGGCACGGCGCGCGGCGACGGGCGGCCTGCCCGGGGCGGGTCTGACCGGTCTGCTCCTGTTCGCGCTGGGGCGCCCGCACCCGCTGCAGGCGCTGGGCGGCGGGCTGATGGTCGCGGGGGCCGCGGCGGTCCTGGGCGGCGCCCTGGGATTCCTCTTCGGGGTGCCCCGGATCCGGGCCGGTGAGCAGCCGGCGCCGGTGGGCCCGGCCGGTCCGGCCCGCGACTCGTACGTGCCGAACACCAACCTGGAGCAGGTCTCGGACTGGCTGACCAAGGTGCTGCTCGGCGTGGGCCTGACCCAGCTGGGCTCCCTGGGCGCCCGCCTGCACCAGCTCGGCGCGGCGCTCGCCCCGGCGCTGGGCGGCGAGCCGGGGGCGGCGCCGTTCGCGGCCGCCCTGGTGCTGTACTTCCTGGTGCTCGGGTTCCTGGCCGGCTGGCTGGCCACCCGGCTGCTGCTGCCCCGGGCGCTCTCGAACGCCGACTTCGCCCTCGACCTCTTCCTCGCCGGGCAGGACCGCGACCGCAGGGGCGACAAGGTCGGCGCGGACGACCTGCGGGTGCGCGCGATGCAGCACCTCGGGCTGCTGGGCTCCAGCGACGACCGGCCGGCCGTCGTCCGGGAGCAGTTGCCGCCCGCCGGGGGTACGGCCAGCCCGGAGAACGTGGTCGCCGAGGTGCGCTCGACCGCGCGCCGCTCGGCCCTGTCGGCGGATCAGGTCCGGGAGATGTTCGCGGACGGTTCGGAGGGCCGCCGGGTGCAGGCGCTCGCCCTGATGCAGGGCGACAGCGCGCTGGCCGACCTGGGCAGCGTCCTGGAGGCGATCGAGCGCCCCCGCTCCGGTTTCGAGCAGTACCACGCACTGCTGGCGGCGCGCGGCCTGCTGTCCCGGCTGGCCGTCGGCGAGTGGCACCGGCTGCGGGACGCGGTGGCCTCCCAACTGGTCGCCCCCGAGGGCATCCCGTACGGATCGGACCGCAGCTGGTTGGCGGAGAAGATCCTCGCCCGGGACGACGCGGGGATCGCCGTGCCCCGCCAGGCCACCGCCACCGGCTCCGGCTCCAACTCCAGCTCCGGCAGCACCACGGAGGCCGGCTCCGCGACCGGGGGCGCGGACGGCCGGCGTCCGGAGGGCCGGACGCCGGCGGCGAACCGCCCGGCCTCCTGAGCCGCGGAGCTCGGGCGGCGGCCCCGGGCATGCCCGGTCGCGGACCTCGGGCGGGGACCTCAGGCGGGGGACCTCAGGCGGGGTCGAGGAAGAGCTCCCGCAGCCGGGCCAGGCCCTGCTCGCCGAGGCCGTGCTCGACCAGGAAGGCGGCCGGCGAGCCGTACCGCTCGCGCAGCACGGCGAGGACGCCGGTGATCAGCGCCGGGCCGACCACCTCGGTGACCCGGACGACGCCGTTGGCGTCCACGTACTCCTGCGGCACGCCGTCGAGCAGCCCGAGGCCCAGGTTGGAGAGCAGGTAGTCGTCGACGATGTCCTCGTCGGCGACCCCGAGCGCGCCGAGCAGCACGGCCACCGCGATGCCCGTACGGTCGCGGCCGACGGCGCAGTGCAGCAGTGCGGGCAGGGCCCCGGCCTCGGTGAGCCGGCCGAGCAGGGCGGGCAGGGTGTCGGCCGCGGTGTCGGTGATCAGCCGGTACGCCTCGGCGAGGGGCTTGCCGTAGTGGTCCTCGCCGTCCTGCGGGAGCAGCGGGTGGTGGGCGGTGGCCGGCTCCAGGCCGTGCAGGCGGTCCGGCCAGCGCTCGATCTCCGCCGGGTCCCGCAGGTCGAGGACGGTGCGGACGCCGAGCTTGGCGACGGCCAGGGCGCCCTCCGGGGTGAGCTCGGCGAGCCAGCCGGTGCGGTAGAGCAGGCCGGTGCGCACCCGCGCCCCCTGCGTGGTGGTGAATCCGCCGACGTCCCGGGCGTTGCGGACGCCGGGTATGTCGAGCAGTCGGTGGGCGCCGGGCACGGCGTCGGGGCCGGTCGCCGCGGGCGGGTCGGTGAGGTCCATGAGGAGACACGCTAACGGCTGGGAGAGCCCGGGGGTCGGCGGTTTCCGGCACCGGCGTGGGTGAGGACCAGGATCCGCCGGGTGCGGCCGTCGCCGGGGCGCGGGAAGGCCCGGATCTCGCTGGCGACCCGGTGCCGGCCGAGGGCCCGGCGGAGCTCGTCGAGGTGCGGGCAACGGCGGCCGGCGCCGTCGTGCAGGGGGTAGATCCGGGCCTCGCCGCCGTCGGCGGTGACCCGGACGAGTTCGAGGAGTCCGGCCAGCTGCCGGCGGGGGCCGAACAGGCCGGGGTACGCGAGCAGCAGGTAGGAGCTGAGGGTGAGCGCGAAGGTGCGGTCGGCGAAGGGCAGCCGGGGCAGCGCGGCGGCGACGTAGTCCTCGGGGTGGGCGGCCGTGTCGGCGGCGAACAGCCGGCGGGCGCGGTCCCAGCTGCGCAGGTAGCGCTCGGGCCGGAGGTGGCGGGGGTCGGGGTAGAGCTGCGGCGCGGCCAGCATCGCGCCGGCCATGGCGTCCCGGCCGGCCAGTGCGCGGGCGGTGACGGCTGGCAGCGGCGCGGCGTACGCGGGGTCGGCGGCGATCACGTGGCAGCCCAGCGCCCTGGCCTCCGCGGTGAGTCCGGCGGCGCCGCCCGGGCAGTCGAGGACGGGGCCGTCGACCGCGGCGAGGGCGGCCCTGGTGAGGCCGAAGAGTCCGCAGTACTCGTCCAGGGGGCGCGAGGTGAGCAGGATCTCGTGGTCGGCTGGTCGGGCCATGCCGATCATCGGACCACGGCCGCGGGCGGCCCGCACCCGGGGCGCCGCCGGACGCGCGAGACCCCGGCGGGGCCCGGCGTCGGGGCCCCGCCAGGGTCGGCGGGCGGTCGGCGGCGCGGTCGGCGGCCCGTCAGTACCCGACGGTCTTGCCGCCGCCGCCGAGCAGCCCGCGGATCGCGAGCCGGTTGACGTGGGTCAGGGCGCGGACCAGCTGCGGGGTGAGGAGGACCAGGGCGAAGCCGATCGCGGACATCGCGGCGATCTGGACCGGGGACTCGACGAAGTACCGGTGGCGCTCGCCGTCCTTGGTGAAGTCGAACACCTGGTAGCCCGGCCACGGCGTCCAGCGGGCGAAGACCCAGTGGTAGAGCGGGTAGGCGGCGACCACCCAGCCGGTGACCTGGAAGGTCAGCGACAGCACGAAGGTGACGATCGCCCACGGGAACATCAGGACCTGGTAGAGCACGGCCTTCCAGCCCGCCGGGTCGGCGAGGCGGGCGGTGGCGCCGGCCCAGAAGCCGGGCCGGGCCGGCACGACGGGGGCCGGGCCCCGGACGTCCAGGGCGAGCAGGCGCCGGGCCCGGGCGCGCTCGGCCGCGCCGAACCCGCGGGCGCCGCCGAGCAGGGCCGCCAGCACCGGCAGCCCGATCACGGTGACCAGGGTGCCAGCGCCGAGCGCGAACAGCGTGACCACGTAGACGAACCCGGCGACGGCCAGCGGCAGCCCGCCGAGGGTGAAGCCGAGCTCGCGGACGTGCGCACCGCTGAACGGCGCCCGCCAGAAGCCGGGGCCCCGCTCCGGGTGCCCGGCGCGGACCGGGCGGGGAGCCTCGTGGGTGTCGTACTCGCCGCGCTGCGCGGTGCTGCTCATGGCCGCCTCGGTCCCTCGGGGTGTCCTGGATCGCTTCCTGCTGACACCTCCACCGTCCCGCGGACGGCCGCCGGCGGGTATCCGGCCCACCGGCCGATCCGGGGTGGGGTTAACCCCCGTCAGCCGGCCGGCGGGGTCCACTCGTGCTCCAGCAGCGAGTACTGGAGGGCGTCGTGCCAGGTGCCGCGCAGGTAGAGGTCCTCCCGGATCCGCCCCTCCAGCTGGAACCCGGCCTTGGTGAGGACCCGGGAGGAGGGGGTGTTGGCCGGGTCCACCCGGGCGTACAGGCGGTGCAGTCCGAGGGTGGTGAAGCCCAGGCCGCAGAGCAGCTGGGTGATCTCACTGGCGTAGCCCCGCCCCCAGGTGTCGCGGCGCAGCGCGTAGCCGACGAAGCCGGCCCGCTGGGGTTCGACCCCGAGCACGGCGTTGCCGATCGGCACCGCGTCCTCGCCGTCCTCGTGGCGGGTCACGGCGAGCCGGTAGGTGCTGCGCGGCTCCTTCTGGGCTTCTTCGACGTAGAGCTCGATCTGGTCGGCGCAGGTCTCCCTGTCGCGCGGTTCGAAGGGGAGGTAGCGGGCCGTCTCGGGATCGCCGAAGACGGCGTGCAGCGCGTCGATGTCGCCGGGGGTGTGGTGGAACTCGCGGACGACCAGACGCGGGCCGGTGAGCAGTACGGGGACCATGTCCGCCAACGGTACAGCGGCTACCGTACGTCACATGAACGACGATGACCTGCGGCTCGCCCCTCGTACCCGGACCGCCGAGCTGACCGCCTGGGCGCGGGCCCAGGAACGTGAGCCGGTGGCCGAGGAGCCGCTGCGGGCGGTGCTGACGCTGCTGGAGCTGGGCGGCGCCAGGATGCACGACGGATGGCCGGAACTGACCTCGGCCGCGGTCGAGCACCTGCTGTACGAGCGGCTGTACCTGTACGCCCAGCCGGCTCCCGGAGCGGATCCGCTGGCCTACGGCGCGGCGGTGCGGCTGCTGACCGACCACCAGCGGGCGGCCAAGCGGCTCAACGCCAAGCGCCAGGAGCGGCTGCTGGCGGAGGCCGAGTGGCAGGGCGAGGTGGCGGCCGGCCTGCTGCGCCGGGCCGACCTGGTGACCTGGCCCCGGCTGTACGCGCTGCTGCTGCGGGCGGACGGGGTGGCGGTGTCGGACCCGGCGGCGGTCCGGGCCTGGCTGGACGCCTTCCGCGAGCTGGCTCCGCAGGAGCGGCTGGCGGCGTACGAGGCGCTGGAGGCCTCGGGCGGGCTGGACCGGGTGGACGGCGACGGCGGGTGGGGCCCGACCCGGCTGATGTCGGTGGGGATGGCCACCGACGGCGCCCGGATGCTGCTGGAGAACGGCCTGATGGAACGCAGCTACCGCAACCTGGCGGAGCTGAACGCCCGGGGCCTGCCGATGCCGCCGGAACTGTCCGGGGACTTCGAGTCCTTCGAGGCGGCGGCGGCCGCGGAGGCCCTGCGGCTGTACGGCGAGTGGACGGTGCCCGGGCTGCCGGAGCTGCTGGTCGAGGAGTACCCGGACCTGGCGCCGGAGCCCGGCCAGGAGGAGATCGACGCGTACCTCGCCCAGCTCCCGCAGGAGGCCGCCGAGGCCGGGTACGCCGGGTACGCCGGGGACGCCGCCGGCCCGGACGAGGACTCGGCCGAGGAGTGGGAGGAGTCCCGGAGCTGACGGCGCGGCGCCGACTGCACCGAGCTGACGGCGCGGCGGTCCCGGCCGGGGCCGGGACCGGGCGGTCCGTCAGGGGGTGAGGCCGCGCTGCTCCAGCCAGGTCTCCGGGTCGACCGGCGCGCCGCCGTCGGGGCGGACCTCCAGGTGCAGGTGCGGGCCGGTCACGTTGCCGGTGGCGCCGACCTTGCCGATCTGCTGGCCGGGGACGACCTTGCCCGAGGCCTTGATGATCGAGGAGAGGTGGCAGTACCAGATCTCGGTGCCGTCGGGCAGCGTCTGGATGATCCGGTAGCCGTACGAACCGGACCAGCCGGCCGAGGTGATGGTGCCGGAGCCGACCGCGTACACGGGGGTGCCGGTGGAGGCCGCGAAGTCGAGGCCGGTGTGCAGGTGGGACCAGTACGAGGCGCTCTGCCCGTAGTGC
Organism: Kitasatospora sp. NPDC057015; assembly: GCF_042673745.1. NCBI lineage: Bacteria > Bacillati > Actinomycetota > Actinomycetes > Kitasatosporales > Streptomycetaceae > Kitasatospora > Kitasatospora sp. NPDC057015. The sequence goes on along the minus strand of NZ_JBHUSG010000007.1, from coordinate 263,914 downwards.
GCGGAGAGGTGGTAGTCGCGCACCGGCAGCTGGACGGCGGCGAGCTTGGCCTTCTCGGCCGCGGCGGCGGCCCGCTCGGCCTCCTGCTGCTGGGCGGCGCGCTTGGCCTCGGCCTCCTGGGCGGCCTGCAGGCGGGCGCCCTCCTCGGCGGCGGTGCGCTGGCTGTCGGCCTGCAGCTGGATCCGGGCGGCGAGCGCCAGGCCGGGGTCGGCGGAGATCACGGTGGTCTCGTCGGGCGAGACGACGGCCGGCGCGGCGGCGGGGGTGGCGGAGGCGAAGCCGGTGGCCCCGAGGGTGGCGGCGACGGCGGTGACGCCGAGCAGCGGTCCGCTGCCGCGGGTCTGACGCGGCATCCGGTGCCGGTTGTTGTCGGCCGGGCGTGCCGGGGCGCTCTCGTCCCGGCCTTCCCCGTACGAGCCGCCGTGCGCGGGAGGCCAGGGGTGGTCGAGCAGCTGGGTGCCGGTGGAACCGGGCAGGTATGCCGGAGAGTGCGACGACGCCACGGAGGCGCGCTCCTTTCCTTCCTTCGCGCCTACCGGGTTAGCTGACGGGTTCGGAGCAGGAAGGTCTCCTACGGCCGGGCCTGGGCCTGGCCGATTCACCCCAAGGAACGGTGGTTCCCCGGCTCCCTGACCTGCCCCGGAGGGCCGGCCGTGCGGGATTAGGCGAGCGCACGGTGCCGTGGATACGGCGTTGCCGACCGCGCTGCGTTATCAAACGTTAATCCTAGGAGCCCCTGATTCCAAGCCATTCGAGGGGGACAGTCACAATTCCATGGGTCGAAATGGGTGATTTGGCATGGTTACCTTGGGGTGCCACTACGGATCGTGAGCATGCGTCAACAAACCGCACCTGAATCTGAGTACTCGTACTCATGTGCGCGGCATGACGCCTCGCCATCCTGGCCGCATGAGCACCCCGATGCAGTCACGTACCACGGCGGCGTACTTCGTCCAGGCCGTGCTGTCCTTCGCCGTCTCCGCCGCCGCGCTCGCGGTCGGCATCGCCAACCTGCCGGTGGGCCCGTGGACCAGGGCGTTCCTCGGCGTCGGCCTGCTGTACACCGTGACCTCGTCCTTCACCCTCGCGAAGGTGATCCGCGACCGCCAGGAGAGCACCGAGATCGTCACCCGGGTCGACCAGGCGCGGCTGGAGAAGCTACTGGCCGAGCACGACCCCTTCAAGGTCGACGGGATCTGACCGGTCGGGCCCGCCCGACCGACGGCCCGACCGGCCGCCCCCGAGCGTGACCGGCTGGCCGTCGGGCCGTCGGGCCGTTGGCGGCGAACGGTCGACAGCGGGTCGCTCCTTGACGACTAAGGCTATTAGCCTTAGCTTTATGGCTATCGGCACCTCGCCGACGGCACGGCCCACAGGCCAAGGAGGCCCGCGATGTCCATGACCTCACTCGCGACCCGTTACCTCGACGTCCCCGGCGGGCGGCTCGCCTTCGACGACACCGAGCACGGCAGCGGCGCGCCCGTCCTCCTGCTCCCCGGCATGCTCGACTCCCGCGCCGCCTACCGCCACCTGCACCCGCTGCTGGTCGAGGCCGGCCACCGGGTGATCACCATGGACGTCCGGGGCTTCGGCGACTCCTCGATCGAGTGGGACGACTACTCCCCCGCCGCCATCGCCGCCGACGCGCTGGCCCTGCTGGACCACCTGGGCATCGACCGCGCCGTCGTGGTCGGCAGCTCCTACACCGGGGCCAGCGCGGTCAAGGTCGCCGGCGACGCCCCCGACCGGGTCGCCGGGATCGCCCTGCTGGACGCCTTCGTCGAGAACCTGCCGCAGACGGCCTTCCAGCGCGGCCTGGTCACGGTGCTCGGCTCGATCCTGATCCGGTTCCCCGCCTTCTGGGGGACGTACCAGAAGCTCGCCTTCCCCACCGCCAGGCCCGCGGACTTCGACGAGTACCGGGCCGCGCAGGTCGCCGCCCTGCGCACGCCGGGGCGCCGCACCGCCACCCGCGGGTACGTCCGCGGCGACTCCGCACCGGTCGGCTGGTCGGCCGCGGTGCGGTGCCCCGCGCTGGTCGTGATGGGCGGCAAGGACCCCGACTTCCCCAAGCCCGAGGTGGTCGCCGACCGGCAGGCCGCCGCGCTGAACGCCCGCAAGGTGATGATCGAGGGCGCCGGGCACTACCCGATGGCGGAGTTCCCGCAGGCCACCGCAGACGCGCTGCTGCCCTTCCTGGCCTCGCTCGCCCGGGGCTGAGGCGCTTTCACCCCGCTGCGACCGCCGCCCCTGCCGCCGCGCCCGTCCCTTCACCGCCCCTTCGCGCCCTTTCGCCGCCCCTTCGCCCCACGGGAGACCCCATGCCACGCGTCGGACTGACCCCGGACGGCGTGGTCACCCACGCCCTGCGCCTGATCGACGACCAGGGCCTCGACGCCCTCACGCTGGCCGCCGTCGCGGCCCGGGCCGGGGTCGCCACGCCGTCCCTGTACAAGCACGTCCCGGGCGGTCTGGCCGAGCTGCGCCGCCTGATCGCCGTCCGGGTCACCGAGGAGCTGGCCGAGCGGCTGGCCGAGTCCGCGGTCGGCCGCAGCGGGGACGAGGCGGTGGAGGCCGTCCTGCGCGGCTACCACGCGTACGCCCTCGACCACCCCTGGCGGTACCACGCGCTGCCGCAGGCCCCGCAGCCCGACGAGGAGCTCACCCGGGCGGCGACCAGGCTGGTCGAGGTGCTGGTCGCGGTGCTCCGGGGCTACGGGCTGCAGGGCTCCGAGGCGATCCACGCGGCCCGGACGCTGCGCTCGGCGGCGCACGGCTTCGCCGCGCTGTCGATCACCGGCGCCTTCCAGTTCTCCGAGGATCCGGCGGTCACCCAGGACCGGCTGATCAGGGTCCTCACCAGCGGGCTGCGGGCCTGGCCGAAGGACTGACGCGGGCCACCCGCTCACCCCGTCGGCACGGCCCGCGCCCGCCCGTCCGGGCAAGCCCCCACCGGCACGGCCGGCTCCGGGGCGGCTCAGCCGGGGGACCGCGGGCGGCGGCGGCGACGCCACCGAGTCACCCAAACGGGATCAAACGGTCGTATGGCATTAGATTGACTGATCAAACAGGCGGTGAGTACCGGCGACCGCCGAAGCCGGGGGAGGTCGCTGTGCCCGCAGCCGACGAGACGGCGCGCCGCCCGAGCGGCTCGCGGTGGTGGGCCCGGACGGTGCGTCGCGGGCCACTGGGCCGCCGGGGGAGCCGGCTGCTGGACGGCGACCCCGCGGCCGAGCGCGCGGTACTGCTCCTGCTGCTCCTCGCCTGCGTGCTCTTCACCGCGCTGTCCGTCGCCCTGCCGGGCAGCTGGCCCCCGTCCGCCCTGGTGCTCCCGCTGGTCTGCGGCGGTCTGGTGCTCAGCACCCGCCGGCAGCTGGCGCTGGTGGCCGCGGTGCTGGCCGGCAGCGCGCTCAGCGCGTACTGGCACGAGCCGCACGGCGTACGGGCCGGTGTCACGGTGGTGCTGGCGCTGACCGCCCTCGCCGGGCTGGTGACGGCGCGCTTCCGCAACCGGCTGGGCCTGCGCGGCCTGCGCGGCGACTCGATGCTGCTGGAGCTCTCCGAGCACACCCGCGCCCTCGGGCGGCTCCCGGACCGCCTGCTGGACTGGCACTTCGACCGGGCCCTCGCGCCGGTCGGCGGCAGCTCCTTCTCCGGGGACTTCCTGATCTGCGCCCACCGGCCCGAGGACGACCTGCTGGAGGTCGTCCTGGTGGACGTCTCCGGCAAGGGCAGCCGGGCCGCCGCCCGCTCGATGCACCTGTCCGGCGCGTTCGCGATGCTGCTCGGCTCCGTCCCGCCGGAGTCCTTCCTGCCCGCCGCCAACGACTACCTGCTGCGGCTCGGCTGGGAGGACGACTTCGCGACCGCCGTGCACCTCGCCCTGCGCCCGGCCAGCGGGCGGTACCGGTTGTTCAACGCCGGCCACCCGCCGCACGCCCACTACCGCCCGGTGGACGGCGGCAGCTGGCTGGTCGGTGACGGCGGCGGACCGGCGCTCGGCCTGCTGGCCGGCAGCGCCTACCCGGCCGCGCACGGGCGGCTGGCCTTCGGCGACGCGCTGCTGCTCTACAGCGACGGCCTGGTGGAGGTGCCCGGGCTGGACATCGACGCCGGGATCGGGCGGCTGCTGGCCGCCGCCGAGCCGGTGCTGCGGGTGCCGCGGGGCGCCGGCAGCCCGGCCGGGCGGTTGCTGCGCGCGGTGGCGAGCGACGTCCCCGACGACCGGACACTGGTCATGGTGCGGCGGCTCGGACCCCCATTCGCGAGTTGAGCAAATAGTATGAAGAAATTACGTTCGCCTTCAGGACGAAGCCCCCCTCACGGAACGGAAAGGCCGGGTAGCCCGATGGACCTGACCTCGCCGTGGCTCCCCCCCTCCGAGGACGACAGCCGCAGCCCGCTCGCCACCCCCGGTACCCGCAGCCCGATGCGGTGCGTGCGGTTATTGCTGAACTGCTCCAGCGCCGGGGAACTGCTCGGAACCGTCCTTTCCGAGGGCCCGGCCTGGATCACCGGTGAAGGCTGCGCGATATACCTGCTCGACTCCGGCGGAATGCTCCGGCTGACCGCCTCGCACGGCCTGCCCGACTGGGCCCACGAGCGCTACGGCACCGTCGACCCGGCCGGTGAGCTGCCCGCCGCGATGGCCCTGCGGCTGCGCCGCCCCTACCTGCTGAGCCCCGAGCGCACCAGCATCGACTACCCCAACCGCAACACCGGCATGGGCACCGGCATGGTCGCCCTGGTGACCCTGCCGATGATCGTCGACGACCGCCCGATCGGCGTCCTCGCCCTGGCCCTGGCCCACCGCGGCACCGTGCCCCGCCGTGACCTGGACGTCCTGGAGACCATCGGCGAGGCCTGCGCCCACCGGCTCTCCCACCTGCTGGACCACGTCCACGCGAGCACCCGCGCCCCCGAGGGGGTCCGCACCCACACCGCCGCCGGCGACCCCGCGCCGCTGGCCCACCCGCTGCTCTCGCTCGCCGTCCACGCGGCCGGCGCCGGCGCCTTCGAACGCGACCTGGTCACCGGCGAGACCTACTGGGACGCCCAGGCCTACCGGGTGGTCGGCCTGCCCCCGCCGCCCGAGGGAGCTCCCGGGGAAGCCCCCGACCTGTCCCGGATCGTGCACCCCGAGGACCTGCCCGACGTGCAGGCCGGCCTCGCCGACGCGCTCGCCGGCGGCGGGCCCTACCGGCTGGCCTACCGGGTGCTGCGCCGCGGCGGCGGCGCCATCCGGATCCGCGAGAGCGGCGAGGTGATGCTCGACGTCCACGGCCGGCCGGTGCGGATAGCCGGACTCCTGGTCGACCGGGACCGGACCGGCGCGCCCGAGGACCGGCCGCGGCCCGAGGCCGGTCCGGAGGCCCCCGTGGTCGGCGCGCGCTCGGCCCTGCTGCTCGCACTGACCCGCACGCTCTCGCGCGCGATCACCGTCCGGGACGTCACCACCGCCGTCACCGACGTGGCCGGACCGGCCCTGGGCGCCGCCAGCCTGGTGCTCGACCTGGTCGACGAGGGACGGCTGCTGCCCGTCTCGCACACCGTGTACGGAGGCCCGCGCCGCACCGAGCTGAACCGGCTGGCGGACCTGTCCGAAGGCGTCATGCAGCGCTCGCTGGCCCGCTCCACCCCGCTGTTCAGCGAACCGGGCCGCCGGGGCCCGGGCCCGACGGGCGGGGGCGGTCCGCTGACCCCGCCCGCCTGGGCGGTGCTGCCGCTGATCGCCTCCGGGCGGCAGGTCGGCTCCTGCCTGATCACCTTCGCCACCGAACGCGTCTTCAGCCGGGACGACCGCACCCTGTACTCGGCCTTCGCCGGCGTCCTCGCGCAGTCCCTGGAGCGGGCCCGGCTGTACGACACCCACCACCACCGGGCCACCGAACTGCAGCGCGCGATGCTGCCCCGCACCCTGCCGACCGTCCCCGGCATCGCCGCCGCCGCCCGCTACCTGCCGAGCACCGAGGGCATGCAGATCGGCGGCGACTGGTACGACCTGATCCGGCTGGCGGACGGCAAGGTCGGGCTGGTGATCGGCGACGTCCAGGGCCACAACGCCGAGGCCACCGCCGTGATGGGCCAGCTGCGCAGCGGCCTGCGCGCGTACGCCACCGACGGGCACGACCCGGCCGCGACCCTGGCGAGGACCAGCCGGCTGCTCGCCGAGCTGGACACCGAGCTGTTCGCGACCTGCCTCTACCTCACCCTCGACCCGGCGGACGGCACCCTGAGCGCGGCCCGCGCGGGGCACCCGGCGCCGGTCCGGATCGCCGGCGCGCGGGCGGTCGAGCTCGACCTGCCGGGCGGTCCGCCGCTCGGCGTCGACCCGGGCGCCCCGTACCCGCTGACCACGGGCCACCTCGCCGCCGGCGAGTCGCTGCTGGTCTACACGGACGGCCTGGTCGAGGACCGGGAGGAGGACTACGACGAGTCGGTGCACCGGATGCTCGGCGGCCTGGAGCTGTGGGCCGGCCGGACCGGCCCGTTCGACGGCCCGGCCGGGCCGGAGCTGGAGCGGCTCGCCGACCTGCTCACCCTCAACGTGACCGAGCGCCGCTCCCGCCCCGACGACGTGGCGCTGCTGCTGCTGCACCGGACGGCGCGGTCCGGCGGCTGAGCGGAGCCCGTCCCCCCGCTTCCGGGCGGGTGATTGCGCAGGCCGGCCGGCCCGCCCGGGCCCGCCGGGGCCCACGGAAGGAGCCGGTCCGCACAATTGACCGGGGATCTGTTCACATCACCGTAGGATCACCTGCCTAGAATTCGCCGCGTGACGATGACTCAGTGGTGCGCGACCGCGATCGGCGTTCTGGCCGTCCTATCGCTGGCCGCCGTCGCGCGCTACCGGTCGGTGACCCACGCCCAGCGGCGCCGGCTCACCGCCCAGCAGCGCGAACTCGACCTGCTGCGCGAGCGCCTGGACTCCGAACTGGGGCAGCGCGGCGCCGAGAACGCCGCCGTCCAGCGCGAACAGGAACTCAACTCCTCCACCCAACGGGCCTTCCTCAGCGTCGCCCGGCGCATCCTGGTGATGGCCCACGACCAGCAGGCCCTGCTGGACGAGATGGAGCGCACCCACCACGACCCCGAACTGCTGGACGGGCTGCTCAAGGCCGACCACGCGGCCGCCCAACAGGCCCGGCTGGCTCAGACCCTGGCCGTGCTCTGCGGCGCCCGGGCCGGCCGCCACTGGCCCGAGCCGGTCGCCCTGGAGGACGTGGTGCGCGGCGCCCAGTCCCGGATCCTGCCCTTCCAGCGGGTGGTCGTGCGCAGCCGGCTGGAGAGCGCCGTGATCGGCGCCGCCGCGGAGGCGCTGATCCACGCCGTCGCCGAGCTGCTGGACAACGCCACCCGCTATTCACCGCCCAGCACCCAGGTGTTCGTCACCCTGATGCCGGTGCACAACGGCGCCGTCATCGAGATCGACGACGGTGGCGTGGGCATGCCGGACCAGGCCGTCGCCAAGGCCGCCGCCGTACTGTCCGGCGGCAGCACGCTGGAGGTCTCCCGACTGGGGGAGGTACCGCAGTTGGGACTCGCGGCGGTCGGCCGGCTGGCCGACCAGTACGGCTTCCGGGTCACCCTCAGCTCGGCGCCGTCCCCGTACGGCGGTGTGCGCGTCGTGGTGCTGCTGCCGAACTCCCTGCTCACCGAACCCCTCCCGCCGACGGTGCCGACCCAGGGGGCACCCGCCGCGGTCGACCCGGGCCACACCCGGCCGGCCCACGCGACGCACCCCCGCCCGTCGCACGCCCGCCCGACGCACGCCCGGCCGGCCGACCCCGAGCCGGCCGCGGACGACCGACGCTCCCCCGCCCCGACGGTCGAGGGATCCCGGACGACCGGCGCCACCCCACCGCCGCTGCCCCGCCGCAGTCACCGGCGCGACCGGGCGGCCGAGGCCCCCCGGCCCGCCGAGCCGGCGCCGGCGGCACCCCGCTCGGCCCAGCAGGCGCAGAACTTCATGGCGCGCTTCCAGGCCGGCACCGCGACCGGCCGATCGGCAGCCCGCCCGGCGCAGCCGGGTCCCCCGCAGGCTTACCCCCGCCCTCCCCAGCGCTCCGGAGAAACCGATGACCACCAATCCTGACCTCGGTTGGCTGCTCGCCGACATCATCACCGTCCCCGAGGTCCAGCACGCCGTCGTGGTGTCCAACGACGGGCTGGAGATCGGCCGCAGCGCCGCCATCGCCCGCGAGGACGCCGAGCGCCTGGCGGCCGCCTGCTCCGGCCTGCAGTCGCTGGCCAGGGGCGTCGCCCAGGGCTTCGGCGGGCGGAACAGCTCGACCCGGCAGATCGTCGTCGAGTACGGCGGCGGCTACCTGTTCGTCGTCGCGGCGGGCGCCGGCAGCCACCTCGCAGTGGTGACCGGCGACGCGGTGGACGCCGGCCTGGTGGCGTTCCAGATGCAGGTCCTGGTGGAGCGGATCGGGGCCCACCTGACCAGCCCGCCGCGTGTGGAGCACGCGGCGGGGGGCCGACCGTGAGCAACCCCGTCCGGCCCTACGTGATCACCGGCGGCCGCAGCCGGCCGAGTCGTGAAAGCCTGGCCCTGGAAAGCCTGCTGAGCGTCCCGCCGGAGGCGCCCGAACTGCCCGACGGAGTGCTGAACCGCGAACACCTGCGGATCCTGGCACTCTGCCGGAGCCTGCTCTCGGTCGCCGAGGTCGCCGCCCACCTGGGCCTGCCACTGGTCGTGGTCAAGGTCCTGGTCGGCGATCTCTGGGACCTCGGCGCGCTCCAGGTCCTCCCGCCCGCCCCGCAGGCCGACCGCCTGCCCGCAACCCTCCTGGAAGAGGTGCTCGTTGGCCTCCGCCAACTCCGCTGAGCCGTCCGGACCCTCCCCCGAGTACCTGCCGTCCTCCGTCCAGGGCGCGGTGAAGATCCTGATCACCGGCCCGTTCGGGGTCGGCAAGACCACCCTGGTCGGCTCGCTGAGCGAGATCACCCCGCTGCGCACCGAGGAGACCATGACGGCGGCCAGCGCCGGCGTGGACGACCTCACCGGGCGCGCCGGCAAGCGCACCACCACCGTCGCCCTCGACTTCGGCCGGATCACGCTCAACTCCCGGCTGGCGCTCTACCTGTTCGGCACCCCCGGCCAGGAGCGGTTCCAGCCGCTCTGGGAGGACCTGTCGCGCGGCGCCCTCGGCGCGGTGGCCCTGGTGGACGTCCGCCGGGTGGGCGAGGCCTTCGACATCCTCGGCCGGCTGGAGGAGCAGCGCATCCCCTTCGCGGTGGCCGTCAACACCTTCCCCGACAGCCCGAGCTACCCCGAGGACGAGTTGCGCGCGGCCCTGGACCTGCTGCCCGACGTGCCGATCCTGCACTGCGACGTCCGCGACCGCACGGCCGCCTACGACCTGCTGATCGACTTCGTCGGCCACCTGCACTCCACCGCCGTCCTGGAGCTCCAGCCGTGACCGCCCCCGATCCCGGGCCGGCCGCCACCGCCGAGCCCGCGCCGCCCTCCCCGCCGCCCGGCTGCCCGATGCACGCCGGCTCGTCCCCGGCCGGCGCCGCGGCGCTGTACGGGGGCGCCGTCGCCGAGGACCCGCACGGCCTGTACGCCGCGCTGCGCGAGCGGCACGGGCCGGTCGCGCCGATCGAGCTGGAGCCCGGGGTGGAGGCCTGGCTGGTGCTCGGCTACCCCGAACTGCTCGAACTCACCCGCAACGAGCAGCTGTTCTCCAAGGACTCGCGCCGCTGGCGGGTCCCGGCCGAGGGCCGGCTGGCCGCCGACTCCCGGCTGCTGCCGATGACCTCCTGGCGCCCCACCCTGCTCAACCTGGACGGCGCCGAGCACCAGCGGCTGCGGGACGCGGTCGCCGACACGCTGGCCCGGATCGACCACCGCCGGCTGCGCGAGACCACCGAGGCCGCCGCCGACGGGCTGATCGACGCCTGGGGCCCGGACGGCACCGCCGACCTGATCGCGCAGTACGCCCGCCTGCTGCCGCTGCTGGTCTTCACCCAGCTGCTCGGCCTGCCCGCCGAGGCCGGACCCCGGCTGATCGAGCTGATCAGCCACTTCGTGGACAGCAGCGAGCGGTCCGTCCGGGCGGGCGTCGAGTTCCAGGGGATCCTGACCGAGCTGGTGCGCAGCCGCCGCGCCGCCCCCGGACCGGACCTGACCTCCTGGCTGCTGGCCCACCACGCCGCGCTGACCGACGAGGAGGTGGTGCACCACCTGGTGGTGATCCTGGTCGCGGGCAACGAGACCACCATCAACTGGACCGGGAACACGCTGCGGCTGCTGCTCACCGACCGCCGGTTCCGGGCCACCCTGAGCGGCGGACGGCTGACCGTCTCGGACGCGCTGGAGGAGGTGCTGTGGCGGGACCCTCCGACGCAGAACTTCCCCGGACGATGGGCCACCGGCGACACCGTGCTGGGCGGGCAGTACATCACCGCGGGCGACATGCTCGTCCTCGGCCTGGCCGCCGCCAACGCCGACCCGGCCGCCCAGGGGCCGACCCTCAGCACCGGCTCGACCCTGCGCGACGGCACCGGAGTGGCGGGCAACCGCGCCCACCTCGCCTGGGGCGCCGGCAAGCACGTCTGCCCCGCCCAGGAGCCCGCCCGGCTGATCGTCGAGACCGCCGTCGAGACCCTGCTGCACCGCCTGCCGGACCTCCAACTCGCCGTTCCGGCGCATGAGCTGGCCTGGCGTCCGTCCCCGTGGTCGCGGGCCCTGGTCAGCCTGCCGGTGCTCTACAGCGCCTTCACCCCGCCCCGCCCCGCCACTCCCGAGAGGTCCGTATGGACACCGTCGCCGCCGTCACCTCCGATGACCTCGAACCCATCGCCCTCGACCCCTTCGGACGGGACCAGCACGCCGAGAACGCCCGGCTCCGGGCGGCCGGGCCGGCCGTCCTGGTGGAACTCCCTGGCGGGGTGGTGGTCTGGGCGATAACCCGGCACGACACCCTGCAGCAGCTGCTGGCCGACCCCCGGGTCGGCAAGAACGCCCGGCTCTGGACCACCTTCACCGAGGGCCGGCTGCCCGAGGGCTGGCCGCTGCTGAACTTCATCACGGTGCCCGGCATGGTGACGGCCGACGGCGAGGACCACCGCCGGCTGCGCGCGCTGGTCACCCAGGCCTTCACCCCGCGCCGGATCGCCGAACTGCGGCCCGCCGTGGAGGCCCGCGCCGCCGCCCTGCTCGACCAGGTCGCCCTGCTGGAGGGCGAGTTCGACCTGCGCCGGCACTTCGCCTACCCGCTGCCGATGCAGGTGATCGGCGAGCTGCTGGGCCTGCCGCCCAGGCAGCAGGACGAGCTGCACGAGCTGTCCGACACCCTGGTCTCCAGCTCCGCCACCCCCGAGGCGGCCGTCGCGGCCCAGCAGGGCCTGTTCGCGCTGCTCGCCTCGGTGGTCGCGGCCAAGCGCGCCGAGCCCGGCGACGACCTGACCACCGACCTGATCGCGGCCCGCGCCGCCGACGACCGGCTGACCGAGCAGGAACTGGTCGGCACCCTGCTGCTGATGCTGGTGGCCGGGCACGAGACCACGCTCAACCTGATCACCAACGCCGTCCGCGCGCTGCTGGCGCACCCGGAGCAGCTGCGGCTCGTCCTCGACGGCGAGCAGCCCTGGTCGGCGGTGGTCGAGGAGACCCTGCGCTACGACTCCCCGGTCGGCCAGTTCCCGCTGCGCTACGCGACCGAGGACATCGAGGTCGGCGGCGTGCTGATCCGGCGCGGCGAGGCACTGATCGCCTCGTACGGATCGGCCGGCCGCGACGAGGAGCACTACCCGGACGCCGACCGCTTCGACATCACCCGCGGGGCCCGGCACCTCTCGCTCGGCCACGGCCCGCACTTCTGCCTCGGTTCGGGCCTGGCCCGGCTGGAGGCGGAGACCGCGCTGAGCGGCCTGTTCGGCCGGTTCCCGACCCTGGCGGCGGCCGACGGGCCAGCGCCGGAGCCGATCGGCTCCTTCGTCAGCAACAGCGTGCGGACCCTGCCGGTGCGGGTGCGCTGACCGCGGCGGGTGACGGCCCGTCCGGGCGTGCCGGCCGCGCCCGGGGGCGGACCGGCCGGGCGGACCGACGGCCCGGGTGGGTGACCGCCGGGCCGCCAGCTCGTTTGGCCTGCCATGAAGAAGCTCGCGGCACTCGCCGCCCTGACCATGGCGGGCCTCGCACTGGCCGCCCCCGCCCACGCCGCCGCCCCGGCCGGCGGTGACGCCCTCGGCGGGATCGCCGACGGCCTCAGCGTCTCGCCCGGCGACCTCGCCCTGCAGGAGGCCGCCGGCCTGCCCGTGGTCGGCGGCCCGGTGCAGGGCCTGCAGTCGCTGGCGCCCCGGCCGGGGGCGGGCGGCTGAGCCGCGGCGGGCGTCAGTCCGCGAGCAGGGCGTTCAGCTCCTGGTAGCCGAGGCCGCCCGCGATCGTGTCGTAGGTGTCGCGGCCGTAGGCCTCCTCGGCGGCGAGCCTGAGTGCGGCGTAGGCCGCCCGGGCCAGGCCCGGGCCGAGGCTGACCCTGGCCACCCCCAGCCGGGCGAGTTCGGACACCGGCGGAGCGCCCGGGCCGGCCAGGACGTTGAGCGGCGCGGGAACCGCCTCGACCAGCGCCGCGACGGTGGCCGGGTCGGTGACGCCGGGGACGAAGACGCCGTCGGCGCCCGCCTCGGTGTACGCCCGGGCGCGGTCGACGGCGGCGGCCAGGCGGTCGGCCGGGTCCCCCACGCCGAGCAGGAAGACGTCGGTGCGGGCGTTGACGAAGAGGCGCACGCCGGCCGCGTCGGCGGCCGCTCGCGCGGCGGCGATCCGGGCGGCGGCCTCGGCGACGGGGCGCAGCGGCCGGTCGCCGCCGTGCAGGCCGTCCTCCAGGTTGACCCCGACGGCGCCGGTGGCGAGCAGTGCGGTGACGGTCGAGCCGACGCCGTCGGCGGTGTCGGCGAAGCCGCTCTCCAGGTCCGCGGTGACCGGCAGGTCGCCGGCGGCGCGGACGATCCTGGCGGTCTGGGCGAGCACCTCGGTGCGGTCCGCGCGGTCGCCGTCGGGGTGGCCGAGGGTCCAGGAGACGCCGGCGCTGGCGGTGGCGACGGCGACCGCTCCGGCGGCGGCGACCAGCCGGGCGCCGGCCGCGTCCCAGACGTTCGCGAGGAGCAGCGGGTCGCCGGGCCGGTGCAGCGCGTGGAGGAGCAGGGCCCGGTCCTGTGGGGTGGTGGTCATGGCCGCCATGGTGTCCTGTCGGTGCGAGGGTCGTCCGGCGGATTCCGGACGTCGTACGCGACGTCCGACGGGTTCCGGACGCCGCACGGGTACGGGTACGGGTACGGGTGGGGCTGCGGCTACCGCGGCGCGGGGCTGAGCCGGCAGGTGACGCCGACCCGGTTCCAGGCGTTGATGGTGATGATCACCGCGATCAGGCTGGCCAGTTCCTCCTGCGCGAAGTGGCGGGCGGCCTCCTGGTAGACGGCGTCCGGCACGTGGCCCTGGGTCAGCAGGGTGACGGACTCGGTGAGGGCGAGGGCGGCGCGCTCGCGGGCGGTGAACCAGGGGGTCTCGCGCCAGGCCGGCAGGGAGCGGATCCGGTGCTCCTGCTCGCCGCCCTTGACGGCGTCGGTGGAGTGCATGTCGATGCAGAAGGCGCAGCCGTTGACCATCGACGCGTGGATCTTGACCAGTTCGGCGAGCTGCGGCTCGATCCCGGTCTTGGAGGTCCGCTCCAGGGCGCTCATCGCCCGGTAGAAGTCGGGGAGCACCTCCGGCAGGGAGATCCGCTGCTCGGGGGCGGGGACGTGCGCGTCGCGGGCGGCGGCCGGTGCGGTGTCGTTCGTCGTCGTCATGAGCGCCAGCCTAGGAGGGCACTGGCCTGCCGGTGTGGTTCATTGGAGGCATGGAATCCTGGTCCACTTTCGGCGGAGACCTGCACCTGGACCTCACCGGCCGGCGGGCCGGCGGCCTCGGTCTGCGCGCCGCCCTGGAGGACGCGCTGCGGACGGCGGTGCAGGACGGCCGGCTGACCCCCGGCACCCGGCTGCCGTCCTCCCGGGCCCTGGGCGGCGATCTCGGGATCGCCCGCAACACCGTCGTCGAGGCGTACGTCCAGCTCACCGCCGAGGGCTGGCTGACCTCCCGGCAGGGTGCCGGCACCACCGTCGCGGACCGGCCCGCGCCCCCGGCGCCGGCCGCCGCGCCCACCGCACCGGCGCCCGGGCCCGCCGTCCGGTACGACCTGCGGCCCGGGCGGCCGGACCTCTCGCTGTTCCCGCGCGCCGCCTGGCTGGCCGCCGCCCGCCGGGCGCTGACCGCGGCGCCGAACGAGGCCTTCGGCTACGGCGGCCCGCTGGGCCGGATCGAGCTGCGGCGCGCCCTCGCCGGCCACCTGGCCCGGGTGCGCGGGGTGCGCACCGACCCGGAGCGGATCCTGGTCTGCTCCGGGCACACCCAGGGGCTGGGCCTGCTCTGCGGCGCCCTGCGCGAACGCGGCGCCACCGCCCTGGCCGTGGAGGCGTACGGGCTGGCGCCGCTGCGCGGCGTGGTGGCGGCCTCCGGCCTGCGGCGGGTGGCGCTGGCGCTGGACGAGGGCGGCGCCCGGACGCGGCTGCTGGACGGCTCCGGGGCCGGCGGTGTCCTGCTGACCCCGGCCCACCAGTTCCCCACCGGCGTACCCCTGCCGGCGAGCCGCAGGTCGGCGGCGGTGGAGTGGGCCCGGCGCACCGACGGGTTCGTGATCGAGGACGACTACGACGGCGAGTTCCGCTACGACCGGCAGCCGGTCGGGGCGATGCAGGCGCTCGACCCCGAGCGGGTGGTCTACTCGGGCACGGCCAGCAAGAGCCTCGCACCCGGCCTGCGGCTGGGCTGGCTGGCGCTGCCGCGCGAGCTGGCCGCGCCGGTGGCCCGGCTCAAGGTGCTCGCCGACACCCACTCCGGGGTGCTGGACCAGCTCACGCTGGCCGAACTGATCACCTCGGGCACCTACGACCGGCACGTCCGGCGCTGCCGGCTGCACTACCGGCGCCGCCGCGACCGGCTGGTGGCGGCGCTCGCCGAGCGGGCCCCGGGGGTCCGGGTGACGGGTGTCGCGGCCGGCCTGCACGCCGTCCTGCTGCTGCCGCCGGGCGGGCCCGCGGAGGCGGAGCTGATGGCCCGCGCCGGGGCGGCGGGCCTGGCCGTGGGCGGGCTGGCCGAGTGCCGCGACGAGGCGGCCGGCCCCGGCGACGGCTCCCCGCAGGGCCTGGTGATCGGCTACGGCACGCCGCCCGAGCACGCCTTCGAGGGGGCGCTCGACGCCCTCTGCGGACTTCTCGGACGGCTCTGACGGCTCTGACTGCCCTGACTGCCCTGACGGGCCGCCGCACGCCGACGACGGCGGCCCGGGGAGGGCCTCGGCCGGCCGCCGGACCGGCCGAGGCCCTCCCCGGGCGAGCAGGTCAGCCGCCGATCTTGTCGACCAGGCCCACGGACAGGTAGGTGAGGGGCTGGTCCGGCTGTCCGGGCGTCGACTGGAGGGTCTCCAGGACGGTGGACGTCGCGGGGTCCACGATCATCGAGTCGACCGCGACGCCGAAGTCGTCGATCACCAGCTTGGTGCCGGTGCGGCCGGCGCCGTCCCGGGCCGTCCCGACGACCTTGACCCCCGCCACCCGGGCCAGCGCCTTGAACAGCGCGGCGCGCTGCTCCGGGCCGGTGGGCGCCCCGCCGAGCAGGGTGCCCACCTGCTGGAAGACGCTCGCGCCCGGGTACTGCGACGAGCTGTTCATCAGGGCCAGCAACTGGGCCGGGTCGGTCGGCAGCCGCTCCACGCCCTTCCAGTCGAGCTTCACCGGCCCGAGGCCCCAGCTGAGGCCCGGCTTGGTGCCCACCTGCCTGCCGTCCTTGACGATGGCGATCGTCATGTCGTGCGACATGTACAGGGTGGTCACCGAGGGCTGGTAGGTGGTGCCGTTCCACTCCGCCGCCTTGACCTCGGTCCTCCAGTAGGACCCGGCCCCGGCCGGCTGGGCGGCGGCCACCGTCGCGACGTCGTCCAGGAAGGTCGCGGCGGTGACGTCCCGGGCCGGCTGCGCGGCGGTCGGCGACACCCCCGTGCCCGCCGCCCCGGTACCGCCGGTGCCGTCGGTGCCGCCGCCGGTGAGCACGACGCCGGCCGCGACGGCCGCCGCCACCAGGGCGGTCGCCAGGATCCGGCGGCCGGACGCGAGGCGGCGGCGCATCGGCAGCACGGCGGCGGCCCCCGCGCCCACCGGCCGCCCGACCGGCTCGTTCGCGGCAGCCGCCGCGGCCTCCCGGTCGGCCGCGGCCCGGACCGCCGCCCTCGCCCGGGCGAGCGCCTGCGCGGAGGGCGGCTGCACCCGGCCGGCGGCCCGCAGGGCGTCCGCACCGGGGAAGTCGAGGAGGTCCTGCTGCTCGGTCATCGGTGTTCCTTCCGGCCTCAACGTCGTGTGGTGCTGCTCGGTCATGCCGGGTCCCCCGTCATGGTCAGGTTCCGCAGGGCCGGGCGGGCCGGCGCGAGGCGTTCGCGCAGCCGGCCGCGGGCCCGGTGCAGGCGGGAGCGGGCCGTGCCCGCGGGGATGCCGACGGCGGCCGCCGCCTCGGTCGGGGTGAGCTGCTCCCAGCTGACGAGCAGCATCAACTCCCGTTCCTCGGGGGGCAGTCCGTCCAGTGCCCGGCGCAGCTCGGGGGCGAGTGCGGCGGCGTCCAACCGCTGGTCGACCGCCTGCCAGGGGTCGTTGGCGGCGGGGGCGGGCGCACCGGCCTCGCGCCCGGCCCGCCGGGCGTGCCCGGCCAGGACGTTGCGGGCCACCCCGAAGAGCCAGCCCCGGGCGGAGCCCCGCGCGGCGTCGAAGGTGCGGCGGGCGGCGAAGGCCTGCAGCCAGGCCTCGGCCAGCAGGTCGTCGGCGGCGCCGGGCACGCGCCGGGCGAAGTAGCCGTGCAGCGCGGGGGAGTACTTCTCCACCAGGGGCGTGAACGCCTCCGGTCGGGTGGCCGAGCGGGTCAGCTGCGCGTCGCTCGCCCGCTCGTCCTGATCATCGTGATCGGGTTCCACGGAGTCTCCGTCTCCGACCGCCCGACGGCGGTCTCACCCCGTACTTGTCGCCCGCCGCCGGGAGCGTTCGCGCGCCACCGCCGAGCCGGGTGCGCCGGGCTCGGCGGACCGCCGGCGAGGAGGGGCGCCGGCGAGGAGGGGCGCCGGGCCCGCCGCCGAACCCAGTGTTGCCGTCCCGGCCGGTGGACGCGGGGGCCTTCCGCGAACCGGGCGGGAACGCGGGCGGCCCCGGCCGCGTTCCCGCCCGGCGCGTACCGGGGCGCGTTCGAGGACGCGCCCCGGGGCATCGGGGGAACGGACCGGGGCCGGGTGCCCGGGCGGTGGGCTCAGCCCTTCCGCGAGCCGATCTCGAAGAGCAGCATGATGAAACCCGCGAAGGCGTGCGTGGCGACCATGTAGATCAGGACCCTGATGCCGACCCGGCGGTTGGCCCGCTTGCCGGCGTCGATGGTGGCGGGGGCGGGCAACTCGGCCGCGGGGGCGGCGGATCCGGCGGGGACGGCGACGGAATCGCTCATGGGAGACCTCCTTCGTTCCCGGGCGGCCGGGCCGCGCGGGTCATGGCGGGTGTCGGTGCTGGGGTGCCGTCGCTCAGTGCGGCACCGGGCCGCCGCCCAGGCAGAGTTCGCCGCCGGGGCTCTGCAGCAGGGTGTGCAGGAAGAGCAGTTCGACGCCGTCCGCCGAGTCGGCGGCGATGCAGTGCGGGGTGAGCGAGTCGAAGTGCGCGCTGTCGCCCTCCGCCAGCAGGTGCACGCGCTCGCCGAGGGTGAGTCGCAGGCGCCCGCGCACCACGTAAAGCCACTCCTCGCCCGGGTGCACCCGGACGACCTCGTCCTGGACGCCGGGCGGCACCTGGACGCGCAGCGCCTGCATGGCCCGGCCGGGGGCGCCGGCCCGCCGGTAGCCCCAGCCGCCGGCCCGGCCGGGCTCGATCGCACCGCCCCGGACGATCGGGTCGAGGTCGCCCGGCGTCTCCCCCAGCAGGCCGGAGACCGAGCTGCCGTACGCCCGGGCCAGGCCCAGCAGGACGGGCAGCGAGGGCTGCCGTCGGCCGGTCTCCAGGCGGGAGAGATAGGCTGGGGAGAGCCCGACCCGGGCGGCCGCGGCCTCCAGGGTGAGCCGGCTGCCGAGTCGGTGCTCACGCAGGCGGGCGGCGAGGCCGACGACCTCCTGGTCGTCCGGCGGGCTGGTGGTCATGACTCCAGTGGACACCCGCCGTGCCTCGTGGGCAAGAAATTTGCCTCAGAGGCAAATCCCCTCGGGTGCGGCCCAGTCTCAGGGCCGGGGGATGTTCCGGAGGTTGCTGCGCGCCAGGTCGATCATCTTGCCGACGCCGCCGGACAGCACCGTCCGGCCCGCCGCGAGCGCGAAGCCCTTGAGCTGGGCGGCGGTGATGTGCGGCGGGATGGAGAGCGCGTTCGGGTCGGTGACCACGTCCACCAGGGCCGGGCCGGGCCGCTCCAGCGCCTCCGCCAGCACCTCCCGGACCTTCGCCGGGTCGGTGACCCGCTTGGCCGGGATGCCCGCCGCGCGGGCGATCGCCGCGTAGTCCACGTCGCCGTTGTCGATCTCGTACTCGGGATAGCCGGAGACCAGCATCTCCAGCTTGATCATGCCGAGCGCGCCGTTGTTGAAGACCACCGTCTTCACCGGCAGCCGGTGCCTGGCCACCGTGAGCAGCTCGCCGAGCAGCATCCCGAGCCCGCCGTCCCCCGACATCGAGATCACCTGCCGCCCGGGGCAGGCGAGTTGGGCGCCGATCGCGTGCGGCAGCGCGTTGGCCATCGAGCCGTGCAGGAAGGAGCCGATCACCCGGCGGCGCCCGTTGGGCGTCAGGTAGCGGGCCGCCCAGACGTTGTTCATGCCGGTGTCCACGGTGAACACCGCGTCCTCGGCGGCGACCTCGTCCAGCACGGCGGCCACGTACTCCGGGTGGATCGGCAGATGCCGCTCGATGTCCCTGGTGTACGCGCCGACCACGCCGTCCAGCGCCCGGTAGTGCTTCTCCAGCATGCCGAACAGGAAGGACCGGTCGGTCTTCTGCTCCAGCAGCGGCAGCACCGCCCGCAGGGTCGCCGACACGTCACCGTGCACCGCGAGCTCCAGCGGGGTCCGGCGTCCCAGCCTGGTCGCGTCGTGGTCGACCTGGATCGTCCTGGCCTGCGGCAGGAACGAGTCGTAGGGGAAGTCGGTGCCGAGCAGCAGCACCAGTTCGGCCTCGTGCAACGCCTCGTGGCAGGCGCCGTAGCCGAGCAGGCCGCTCATCCCGACGTCGTACGGGTTGTCGTACTGGATCCACTCCTTGCCCCGCAGCGAGTGGCCGACCGGCGACTGCAGGGCCGCCGCCGTCTCCATCACCTCGGCGTGCGCGCCGCGCACGCCCGCGCCGCAGAACAGCGCCACCTTCCGGACCGAGTTGAGCGCCTTGGCCAGCTCCTGCACCTGCGACCAGGGCGGGGCGGCCACCGCCTGCTCGGTCAGGAACCGGCCCTCGCCGGTCGGGCCGGCGGCCGGCTGGGCGGCGACGTCGCCGGGGAAGACCAGCACCGAGACGCCGTGCGCGCCGAGCGCGTGCTGCACCGCGATCCGCAGCAGCCGCGGCAGCTGGGCGGGCGTGGAGACCATCTCGCACCAGCTGCTGCAGTCGGTGAACACCCGCTCGGGGTGGGTCTCCTGGAAGAACCCGGTGCCGATCTGACCGGACGGGATGTGCGAGGCGAGGGCCAGCACCGGCAGGCCGCTGCGCTGCGCGTCGTACAGCCCCTGCAGGAGGTGGGTGTTGCCCGGGCCGCAGGAGCCGGCGCAGACCGCGAGCCGGCCGCTGAGCTCCGCCTCGGCCGCCGCCGCGAACGCGCCCGCCTCCTCGTTGCGCACGTGCACCCAGCTGATGCCCTCGGTCCGGCGGATGGCGTCCACCACCGGGTTGAGGCTGTCGCCGACCACGCCGTAGACCCGCTCGACCCCGGCTTGCCGGAGCACCTCCACCATCTGCTCGGCCACACTCACCACGGGGCGCTCCCTCATCGGCCGCCGGTCACAGGACACCAGCACCCTGCGACGGCGGCGGGCCGCCCGCACCCCCGGCGGGCCGCCCGGGTGAACCCGGGCGGCCCGGCTACTCCGCCGCGAGGTGGTCGGGTGCCGAGCCGGCGGTGCCGCCGTGCACCACGCCCGCGTGCGGCTGCCGACGGGCGGGTTCGCGCCCGGGCGGCTGGGCGCAGCGCTCCTGCGCCTGCGGCTTGACGATCGGGCGGGTGACCGGCGTACCCGCCCTGACCACCACGTCCTCGCCCTCGTGGGTGAGCGGCAGCGCCTCGCCCCGGCGCAGCGTGTACGTCGTGCCGGAGTGGGTGATCCGGACCTGCAGCAGGCAGCTGCGGATCCGCATGGTGAAGGTCAGCCGCCGCAGCCCCGAGGGCAGCCGGGGCCGGAACGCCAGCGTCCCGTTGTGGTCGCGGAGCCCGCCGAAGCCCGCCACCAGGGCGATGCAGGCCCCCGCCAGCGAGGCCATGTGCAGCCCGTCGCGGGTGTTGCCGCCCAGGTCGTGCAGATCCATCAGGGCCGCTTCGGCGGTGTAGTCGTACGCGAGGTCGAGCTGCCCGACCTCGGCCGCCATGACGGCCTGGGTGCAGGCCGACAGGGAGGAGTCGCGCACGGTGAGGCGCTCGTAGTAGGCGAAGTTGCGGGCCTTCTCCTCGTCGGTGAAGGCGTCGCCGCGCAGCTGCATGGCGAGCACCAGGTCGGCCTGCTTGACGACCTGCTTGCGGTACAGGTCGAAGTAGGGGAAGTGCAGCAGCAGGGGGTACTTCTCCGGCGGGGTGCCCTCGAAGTCCCAGAACTGGTGGTCGGTGAAGCCGTCGGCCTGCGGGTGCACGCCCAGCTTCTCGTCGTAGGGGATGAACATCGCGCTCGCGGCGTCCCGCCAGGCGGCCATCTCCTCGGTGTCGACGCCGAGTTCGGAGGCCTCGGCCTGGTGCCGGGTGGCGGCCTCGGCCGCGTTGCGCAGGTTGCTCTGCGCCATCAGGTTGGTGAAGACGTTGTTGTCGGCCACCGCGCTGTACTCGTCCGGCCCGGTGACGCCCTCGATCCGGAACCGGCCCTCCGCGTCGTGGTGGCCGAGCGAACGCCACATCCGGGCGGTCTCCACCAGCAGTTCGAGCCCGTACTCCTTCTCGAAGGCGACGTCCCCGGTGGCCCGGACGTAGCGGACCACCGCCGAGGCGATGTCCGCGCCGATGTGGAAGGCCGCGGTGCCGGCCGGCCAGTAGCCGGAGCACTCCTCGCCGCGGATCGTCCGCCAGGGGAACACGGCGCCGGCCAGGCCGAGCTGGGCGGCCCGCTCGCGGGCCAGCGGCAGGGTGGTGTGCCGCCAGCGCAGGGCCTGGTTCACCGCGCTCGGCAGGCAGTAGGTGAGCACCGGCAGCACGAAGGTCTCGGTGTCCCAGAAGCTGTGGCCGTCGTAGCCCGGCCCGGTCAACCCCTTGGCGGGGATGGCCCGTTCCTCGCTGCGCGCACCGGCCTGCAGCACGTGGAAGATCGCGAACCGGACGGCCTGCTGGAGTTCGATGTCGCCGTCGATCTCGATGTCGCTGGAGTCCCAGAACTCCTTGAGGTAGGTGCTCTGCTCGGCGACCAGGCCCTCCCAGCCGGTGTACCGGGCGGCGGTCAGCGCGGCCTCGACCTGGTCCCGGACGGCGGGCAGCGAGCGGGTCGCCGACCACCCGTACGCGATGAACTTGACCACCCGCAGCCGCTCGCCCGGGCGCAGCACCGTGGTGACGCTGACCCGGCCCTGGTCCTCGTGGCTCTCGGCGGTGGTGTCGAAGCCCTCGGGGCCCTCGATGATGTGGTCCATGCCGGCCGCCACCCGGATCCCGCTGAACCTCGTCCGGTGCACCAGGACGGCCTTGCCGTGCTGCGCGTGGTGCGCCTCGGAGATCAGCGGGGCCTCCAGGACGGCGGCCGCCCGCGGGTCGCCCCCGGCGCCGCCGGGCAGTTGCTCGTTGGCGACCAGCTCGGACTGGAGCACGATCCGCACCGGGCCGTCCACCGCCTCGACCTCGTACTCGACGGCCGCCACCGCGCGCTGGGTGAGCGAGACCAGCCGGGTCGAGTTGACCTTCACCGTCCGGCCGGCGGGCGAGGTCCACTCCGCCGCACGGCGCAGCAGGCCGTCCCGGAAGTCCAGGCTGCGGCGGTGGCTGCGCAGTTCGCCGTAGCGCAGGTCGAAGGGCTCGTCGTCGACGAGCAGCCGGATGATCTTCCCGTTGGTGACGTTGATGACGCTCTGGCTGGACTCGGGGTAGCCGTACCCGCCCTCGCCGTAGGGCAGCGGGCGCAGCTCGAAGACGCCGTTGAGGTACGTGCCTGGCAGGCCGTGCGGCTCCCCCTCGTCGAGGTTGGCGCGCAGGCCGACGTGCCCGTTGGAGAGCGCGAAGACGGACTCCGCCCGGGCCATCGCGTCCGGGTCCAGCCCGAACTCGGCGACCTGCCACGGGTCGACGGTGAAGGTGTCCTGTCCGGTCATCGCGGATCCTCCCCGATCAGCTCGGCCAGGTCGGCCACCACGACGGTCGCGCCGTGCCGGCGCAGCTCCTGCGCCTGGCCCGTCCGGTCGACGCCGACCACCGCGCCGAAGCCGCCGGCCCGGCCGGAGGCGACCCCGGCGAGCGCGTCCTCGAAGACGGCGGCGTGCCGCGGCTCGACGCCCAGCAGGCGGGCGGCGGCCAGGTAGGTGTCGGGCGCCGGTTTGCCCGGCAGGCCCTCGCGGGTGGCGACCAGGCCGTCCACGACCACGTCGAAGAGCTCGTCGATCCCGGCGGCCCGCAGGACGTCGTGGCAGTTGGCGCTGGAGGAGACCACCGCCCGCGGCAGGCCGAGGTCCCGCAGCCGGTGCACGTACTCCACCGAGCCCCGGTACGGCTGCACCCCCTGGTCGTGGATCATGCGCAGCACGGTGTCGTTCTTCGCGCTGCTCACGCCGTTCACGCTGCGGGCGCCGGGCGGGTCGGCGGGCGAGCCCTCGGGCAGCTCGACGCCGCGGCTGTGCAGGAAGGCCCGGGTGCCGTCCAGCCGTGGTCTGCCGTCCACGTAGGCGTCGTAGTCGGCGACCGCGTCGAAGGGGACGAACTCCCCGCCGTCGCGGGCCGCCTCGGCCCGCAGGAAGGCGTCGAAGGTGTCCTTCCAGGCCGCGGCGTGCACCGTGGCGGTCTGGGTGAGCACTCCGTCGAGATCGAAGAGGAATGCGCGGATGTCGTCCGGAAGACCCAACATGAGGGCAGTCTTACCCCGGATTCTCAACAAAACCGCCCATTCACGGCACTTTGGCGCGTCGTGAACGGACGGTCACGGGGAGTGCCCGGCGCCGTCCGTCCACGACCGGACGGCGCCGGGGCGGGACGGGGGCGGGCCGGATCAGGGCGCCCCGGGTGCGGCGATCACCGCGAACACGGCGCCCTGCGGGTCGGTGACGACGGACATCCGGCCGGCCGCCATGTCGAACGGCGGCTGGATCACCGAACCGCCGGCCTTGACGAGGGCGTCGACCACGGAGTCGCAGTCGTCCACGGCGAAGTACGTCATCCAGTGCGGGGGCGTGCCGGCCGGCAGGTAGTCGGCGAGCCGCTGCATGCCGGCGACGGATCGCCCGCCGACCTCCAGCGAGACGTAGCCGGGCACGGCCTCGACGGCGGCCGGCCGCAGCCCGAGGGCCTGCTGGTAGAACCGGCCGGCCGTGTCGGGGTCGGTGGTGTTCAGCTCGTTCCAGGTCAGTGCGCCGGGCTCGTTGACGACGTGGGCGCCGAAGAAGTCGAGCGGCTGCCAGACGCCGAACACGGCGCCGCCCGGGTCCGCGGCCACCAGCATCCGGCCGGTGGTGCCGACCTCGGTCACCGGGAACATGATCGAACCGCCGCTGTCGGTGACCGCCCGCGCCGTGGCGTCGGCGTCGTCCGAGGCGAGATAGGTGGTCCAGACGTTCGGCGGCTCCGGCTGCCCCTCCGGCGCCATCGCGGCCATGATGCCCGCGACCGGCCGGCCGTTCAGCGCGCAGACCGCGTAACCGCCGAACTCGGCCGGACCCACCTCCCCCTGCCAGCCGAACAGGTCCCGGTAGAAGTCCAGCGCGGCCTGCTGGTCCTTGACCATCAGGTCCACCCAACAGGGGGTGCCGGGCTTGTAGGCGGTGGTGACTTCGGGCATCGCTGACCTCCAGACGACGGTCCGCCTCGGGTCCGGACCGGGCGGCACGGTTCACCGCCCACCATGGTCGCGCCGCCGCCATCCCGCCACCCGGCGGGCCGCGCCCGCCGGCCGGTCACCCGAGCGGGTGGCGTCCGGCCGGCGGCGCGCAGCCGGGCCCACGGGCGGCACCGGCTCGGACGGCACCCGCCCCGACGGGCACCCGCTCCGGCGGCCGGGCCCGGTGACCGGCCCGACCGGCCCGACCGGTGGGCCCGACGGATGGTCCCGGCCGGGCGCCCCCGTAGCACGGCCGCACCACCACGCGTGGCGAATTCCGGTACAGACCCCTCTCATGGGCGAACCCGCCCCGGACGCCGGTACGACAAGCCCGGGGCGGGGCAAGCCTGGTGCCAGCACCACCCCGGCCGACCCCACGGCAGCCCGGACTTGAGCCTCCCGTCGATCCGCGCGACCCCCGGCGAATCGGCAGGAAGTCGGTAAGTGCACCGTCGTACCGGCTTGTTGAGGTTTCGTCAGAAACGTCCGGAAAACCGGCTATGCTACTTCCGGCTCAGCCCCCTGCACCCCCGACGCGCCGGCCCGGCGACGGCCGGTGCGGGGATCCGGGCCGCACGCGCAACGCAGTCCCCACGCCGCCGGAGCCGGCCCCACTCGTCCTTCCGTACTCTTTCGATCGTTTGAGGATGCTGATGCTTCGTGCTGGATCGTCACCCGGAGGCCGGCGCTCCGCTCCCGTTCTCGTGTGGCTCCTGCCCACGGTGGTGACGGCGGCGGCCGCCGTCGCCGCCGCGTCGGCGGCCTCCGCCGGCGCCCGGGCGGGAGTCCTCTGGTGCGGGGTGGTGGGCACCGCCGCGGTGGCGGCGGTGGCCGCCGAGGCGGCCCGCCGGGGGCGGGCGCTGGCGACCCTGCGCCGGCGGTACGCCGAGCAGGAGGGCGAACTGCGCCGCCGGCTGGCCCGGCAGGAGGCCGAGACGGTCCGGCTCGCCGAGGTGGCCCTGCCCGAGGCCGTCGCCCGGCTCCAGCGCGGCGAGTTCACCGAGGACGTGCTGAAGGCGTACGAGTCCCACGACGGCGTCACCGGACCGGAGTTCCAGGCCGCCCGGCAGGCCGTGCTGCGCACCGTGCTGGAGGCCGTCGACAACGAGGAGGGCATGCGCGAGTCCGCCCAGCGGGCCTTCGTGAACATCGCCCGCCGCGTGCAGGCGATCGTCCACCGCCAGGCGCAGGACCTGCGCGAGATGGAGGACCGGCACGGCAACGACCCGGCCGTCTTCGACGACCTGCTGCGCCTGGACCACGGCAACGCGCTCGTCGGCCGCCTCGCGGACAGCATCGCCGTGCTCGGCGGCGCCCGCCCCGGCCGGCAGTGGAGCCGCTCGGTGCCGCTCTACAGCGTGCTGCGCGGCGGCATGTCGCGCATCCTGGACTACCAGCGGGTGGAGCTCCACCCGGTGTCCGAGGTCGCCGTGGTCGGGCCCGCCGTCGAGCCGCTCATCCACGCGGTCGCCGAACTGCTGGACAACGCCACCCGCTACTCCCCGCCGCACACCAACGTGCACCTGACCGCCGTCGAGGTGCAGACCGGCATAGCGATCGAGATCGAGGACGGCGGGCTCAGTCTGACCGAGGAGGGCCGGGCCCGGGCCGAGCGGATGCTCATGGAGGCGCAGGCCGGCATCGACCTCAACGACCTCGGCGAGACCCCCCGGCTCGGCCTGGCCGTGGTCGGCCGCCTCGCGCAGGCGTACGGGTTCCAGGTCTCGCTGCGCCCCTCCGCCTACGGCGGCGTGCGCGCCGTGCTGATCGTGCCGCAGGAGCTCATCACCACGGCCCCCGCCACCGGCCGGGCCCACGGCATCGGCATCGCCTCCGGCCCCAGGCCGGTGACGGCCACCGTTCCCCGGCCGTCCGGCGGCCCCCGGCCGTGGGGGTCCAGGACGATGGCCGGCATCCCGGCCGGGTCCTCCTTCGGCTCCGCCGCCGGGGCGCTCCCCGGCCGGGCTCCCGCCGACGACGAGATCCCGGTGGTGAGCGAGCGGACCGCGGGCGGCCTGCCGCAGCGCCGCCGGCACGCCGCACCCTCCCGGACGGGCGCGGCCAGGGCCCCGGGCGTCCCCCGGCCGGCCCAGGCACCCGTACAGCCCGGTATGTGGCTGGCCGCGTTCAACGAGGGGGTGAACGGCCACGCGCCGTCCACCGGCGCGGCCGGCCACACCAGTGACGAGTCGGCAGGGAAGGGCGAGCAGTGATTCAGCAGCGGACCAACATGGACTGGATGCTCAAGGAGCTGGCGGACGGCGTGCCGCACGCCCGGCACGTCGTCGTGCTCTCCGCCGACGGACTGCGGATGGCCCAGTACGGCACCGACGACGACACCGCCGACCGGCTCGCCGCCGCCTGCGCCGGCCTGCAGAGCCTGGCCGCCGCGGTGGGGCACGAGTTCCCGCACGGCGACGGCCGGATGCGGCTGGTCGTGATCGAGATGGGCGGCGGCTTCTTCTACCTGATGGCGGCCGGCGCCCGGGCCTACCTCGCGGTGCTGGCCGACGAGGGGGTCGACGCCGGACTGGTGGGCCAGCGGATGCGGGACCTCGTCGCCCGGATCGGCGAACATCTCAGCACGCCCCCGCGCAACGGCGAGCAGGTCGCATGAGCGCACCCGGCCAGGAGTGGGACGAGAACAGCCCCGAACGTCTCTACGTGATCACGCGCGGCCGCAGCGGTCTGGCCGAGCAGACCACGTTCGACCTGGTCACCCTGATCGTCTCGCTCTCGGAGCCGGAACCCTCGATGCAGCCGGAGCACGCGGCGATCCTGCGGCTCTGCGGCGCACCGCTGTCCGTGGCGGAGATCTCCGCCTACCTGCGGCTGCCGATGAGCGTGGTGACCGTGCTGCTGGCGGACCTGCTCGCCGACGAGCGGATCGAGGTCCGCTCCGCCGTCCCGCAGGCGATCCTTCCCGACCGTGCCCTGATCGAGGCGGTGATGCATGGACTTCAGAAGCTCTGACACGGTGGTGGGGCCGCGGAGCGCGGACCTGCTCCCGGCCTCGGCCACGACGGCGGTCAAGGTGGTGATCGTGGGCGGCTTCGGCGTCGGCAAGACGACGCTGGTCGGCTCGGTGAGCGAGATCCGACCGCTGACCACCGAGGAGACGATGACGCAGGCCGGCGCCGGCGTCGACGACACCGCCGGGGTCGAGCGCAAGACCTCCACCACGGTGGCGATGGACTTCGGCCGGATCAGCATCAGCGACGAACTCGTGCTGTACGTGTTCGGCACGCCCGGCCAGGAGCGGTTCTGGTTCCTCTGGAACGGCCTGTTCGAGGGTGCCCTCGGCGCCGTCGTGCTGGTGGACACCCGCCGGCTCGAAGTGAGCTTCGACGTGATCGGGCGGCTGGAGGACCGCGGCGTGCCGTTCGTCGTCGCCCTCAACACCTTCCCCGAGTCGCCGACCTACCCGACCGAGGAGCTGCGGACCGCCCTGGACCTGCCCCCGGAGGTGCCGATCGTCGCCTGCGACGCCCGGACCCGCGAGTCCGGCCGGGACGTCCTGATGACCCTGATGCGCTACCTGTACCGGCTCTCCGCCCCGCCCGCGGGGTGACACCGCCACCCCTGGGCGCAACCCGCTGTTCTCCCGGCCGACACCCCGAGCACGCCTGGCCGCCCTCCAACCGACCGACCGCCCCCGCACGATGGGTCCCTCGGACCGACCGCTCCTGACGACCGTCCACGGCGACCGCCCCACGATGACCGCCTCCCGCCGACCCCGGAGACACCTTGACCACCCCAGCCCCTGACGACGCCTCCCTCACCCCCCCGCCCGGCTGCCCCGCCCACGGACTCGGCACCGAGGGCCTGCGGCGCATCTACGGGCCGGAGGCCGAGGCCGATCCCGCGGGCCTGTACGAGAAGCTCCGCGCCGAACACGGCGAGGTGGCGCCCGTCCTGCTGCACGGCGACCTCCCGGCCTGGCTGATCCTCGGCCACTCCGCGAACCTCACCGCCATGCGCACGCCCTCCCGGTTCTCCCGGGACTCCCGGCGCTGGACGGCGTTCCAGGAGGACCGGGTCGCCCCCGACTCGCCGCTGATGCCGGTGATCGCCTGGCAGCCGCTCTGCGTGTTCGCGGACGGCGAGGAGCACAAGCGGCTGCGCGGAGCCGTCACCGACAGCCTGAACCGCTTCGACCGGCGCGGGATCCGGCGCTACGTCACCCGGTTCGCCGACCAGCTGATCCAGGACTTCGGGCCCTCGGGCCGGGCCGAACTCGTCGCCCAGTTCGCCGAGCACCTGCCGATGCTGGTGATGACCCAGGTGGTCGGCATGCCCGAGGAGTACGGGCCCCGACTGGTCGAGGCCGCCCGGGACTTGATGAAGGGCACCGAGACGGCCATCGCCAGCAACGACTACGTCGTGGCGACCCTGCGCCGGATGATGGAGCGCAAGCGGACGGCACCCGGCGCCGACCTGGTGTCCTGGCTGATGCAGCACGGCGCCGGGCTGACCGACGACGAGGTGCTGGAGCACCTGCGGGTGGTGCTGCTCGCCGCGAACGAGACCACCGTCAACCTGATCGCGGACACCCTGAAGCTCGTCCTCACCGACCGGAGGTTCCGCGCCCACCTGTCCGGCGGCCACATGACCCTGCCCGACGCGCTGGACCAGGTGCTCTGGGACTCCGCGCCGATGTCGCTGGTCGCCGGCCGCTGGGCCACCGGTGACACCGAGCTCGGCGGCCAGCAGATCAAGGCCGGCGACATGCTCCTGCTCGGCCTCGCGGCCGGCAACGTCGACCCGGCCGTCCGGCCCGACCTGTCGACCCCGCTCTACGGCAACCGGTCCCACCTGGCCTTCGGCGGCGGCCCGCACGAGTGCCCCGGCCAGGACATCGGCCGGGCCATCGCGGAGACCGGCATCGACATCCTGCTGACCCGCCTGCCGGACCTCCAGCTCGCCGTCCCCGAGGAGGAGTTGACCTGGACCTCGGCCTGGATCTCCCGGCACCTGAGCGCGCTGCCGGTGCGCTTCTCGCCGCGGACGTCCGAGGAGGAGGCCGCCGCCGCGGGCACCGCGCCCGGCACCCCGCCGCCCGTCGCGGCCGGTCCCGTGCCCGCCCAGCCGACGGCGCCGCCGGCCGTTCCCGCCGCCGCGGCCGCCATCCCCCGGCAGCGGCGGAGCTGGTGGAGCACCCTCACCGGGAGGCTGCGCCGCCGCTGACCGGCCCCTCCTCGGCGGCCCCTGCCGCGCTCCACCGGCACCACCACCGACACGGCCCGGCCCCCTGAGGGGTCGGGCCGTCGGCATGCCTGCTTCCGGAGCGCTCTGACGATCCGTCGGCGCTGTCGGGGTGTCGGCGCCGGGCGGCCGGCCGGCTGTCGGATCTCCACCGGTTCCCCCCGGGCGTGACACATAACCCTCAGTCCTTGAACGAAACTTGCGTTGTTAGTGTCAGATTTTTGCTCTTTCATATGGACTTCATGCGGCGCCGCCCATAGTCTCTCCTCGCTCGGCGGAAACCACCGCGTCACACGCTCGAAGCCCCTGCGCAATCCGATCGTCCGCAGCGCCGCAGAGTCCCTGCCGGTGCCGACTGCCCTGCCGCCTGGTCCCCACCCCTGGCACACCCCCACGACCAGCAAGGATGTGTAACCGACATGCAGTCACCACCCATTCGCCGGCTACGGAGCAGCGTCGCCGCGCTGACCGCGGTCGCGCTCGGCAGCGCCGGCCTGTTCACGGCCGCCGTCATCGGCAACGCCACCCCGGCGAGTGCCGCAGGAGTCCCGACGCTCTCGCCGCTGAACGTCTCCGGACGCGGCGCCACCGTCCCCTTCAAGGAGCAGGAGGCCGAGTACGCGGCCACCAACGGGTCGGTGATCGGCCCTGACCGGCTCTACGGCCACCTGCCCTCGGAGGCCTCCGGCCGCCAGGCGGTGACGCTCAACTCGGTCGGCCAGTACGTGGAGTTCACCCTCACCGCGCCGGCCAACTCGATCGACTTCCGCTACAGCCTGCCCGACACCGGGGACGGCAAGGGGCGGGACGCCTCGATCGACCTGCTGGTCAACGGCAGCAAGCTGAAGAGCGTCGACGTCACGTCCAAGTACAGCTGGTACTACGGCGGTTACCCGTTCAACAACAACCCGGGCGACACCAACCCGCACCACTTCTTCGACGAGACCCGGACGATGTTCGGGACGAGCTACCCGGCCGGGACGAAGATCCGGCTCCAGGTCTCCTCGACCGCGCAGTCGCCCAGCTTCACCATCGACCTGGCCGACTTCGAGCAGGTCGGCGCCCCGATCGCCAAGCCCGCCGGGGCACTGGACGTGGTCGCCGACTTCGGAGCCGACCCCAGCGGCGCCACCGACTCCACCGCCAAGTTCCAGGCCGCGGTCAACGCCGGCCAGGCGCAGGGCAAGACCGTCTACATCCCGCAGGGCAACTTCACCCTCTACGACCACGTGGTGGTCGACGGGGTCACCCTGGCCGGGGCCGGCCCCTGGTACAGCGTGCTCGGCGGACGCGACCCGAACAACCGCGCCAAGGCGGCCGGTGTCTACGGCAAGTACGTCGGCCAGGGCGGCCCGAGCCAGAACGTCACCCTCAAGGACTTCGCCATCATCGGCGACATCCGCGAGCGGGTCGACGAGGACCAGGTCAACGCCGTCGGCGGTGCGATGTCCAACTCCACCCTGGACAACCTCTGGCTGCAGCACACCAAGGTCGGCGCCTGGATGGACGGTCCGATGGACCGCTTCACCGTCAAGAACAGCCGCATCCTGGACCAGACGGCCGACGGCGTGAACTTCCACACCGGCGTGACCAACTCGACCGTCACCAACACCTTCGTCCGCAACACCGGTGACGACGGCCTGGCCTCCTGGCCCGAGCGGGTGCCGAACGTCAACGACAGCTTCACCCACAACACCGTGGTGCTGCCGATCCTGGCGAACAACATCGTCACGTACGGCGGCAAGGACTTCACCATCTCCGACAACGTCATGTCGGACACCATCAGCAACGGCGGCGGCCTGCACATCGCCAACCGCTACCCCGGGGTCAACTCCGGCAGCGGCACCGCCGTCGCGGGCACCATCACCGCCGCCCGCAACACCCTGATCCGCACCGGCAACAGCGACTTCAACTGGCAGTTCGGTGTCGGCGCGATCTGGTTCGACGGCCTGAACGAGCCGATCGCCGGCGCGACCATCAACATCACCGACACCGACATCCTGGACAGCTCCTACGAGGCCGTCCAGACCATCGACGGCTCGTCCAGCGGCATCAACTTCACCAACGTGAACATCGACGGCGCCGGCACCTACGCCATCCAGGCCCAGGCCAACGCCAACATGAAGTTCACCAACGTCAAGGCGAAGAACATCGCCCAGGCGGCCACCCCGATCCACAACTGCGTCGGCAGCGGCTTCGTGATCGTCGACGGCGGCGGCAACTCCGGCTGGAACAACGGCACCACCTGCAGCGGCACCTGGCCGACCCCGCAGTGGACCTACGGCGGCCAGCCCTCCACCGGCGGCGGCACCTCCTCGCCGAGCCCGTCCCCGTCGCCCAGCACGCCGACCACCCCGCCGGCCAGCCCCTCCCCCTCGCCGACCACCCCGACCACGCCGCCGGCGTGCAACCCGGGCACCGGCAACCTGGCGCAGGGCAAGTCGGCCACCGCCACCAGCACCAACCAGACCTACACCGCCGCCAACGCGGTGGACGGCAACGCCGCCAGCTACTGGGAGAGCGCCAACAACGCCTTCCCGCAGTCGATCACCGTCGACCTGTGCGCCGTGACCGCGGTCGGCAGCGTCACCGCCAAGCTCCCGGCCGGCTGGGGGACCCGCACCGAGACCGTCTCCGTCCAGGGCTCCACCGACGGCGTCTCGTTCAGCACGCTGGCCCCGTCGACCGGCATCACCCTGGACCCGGCCACCGGCAACACCGCCACCGTCGGGTTCACCCAGACCAACACCCGCTACGTCCGGGTGACCGTCACCGGCAACACCGGCTGGCCCGCCGCCCAGCTCTCCGAGCTGGAGATCCGCGCCACCGGCCCGACCACGCCGCCCACCACCACCCCGCCCACCACCACCCCGCCGACCACGCCGCCGGCCACCACCAACCTGCTGGCGGGCAAGTCCCTGAGCGCCACCAGCACGGTGGACGTCTACGGCGCCAACAAGGCGAACGACGGTGACGCGAACAGCTACTGGGAGAGCGCCGCGAACGCCTTCCCGCAGTCGCTGACCGCCGACCTCGGCGCCTCGACCGCCGTGGGCCGCCTCGTCCTGAAGCTGCCCCCGGCCACCGCCTGGGCCACCCGCACCGAGACCCTGAGCGTCCTGGCCAGCACCGACGGCACCAACTGGACGACGGTCAAGGCCTCGGCCGGCTACACCTTCGACCCGGCCACCGGCAACACCGTGACGATCTCCGTCCCGGGCACCACCGCCCGCCACCTGAAGCTCTCGTTCACCGGCAACACCGGGTGGGCCGCGGCCCAGCTCTCGGAGTTCGAGGCGTACACCTCCTGACCCCCGGGTGACACCGGGCCCCCACCGAGGCCCCTCCGGCCCGCCCCTCGCGGGCCGGAGGGGCTTCGGCCTGTCCCCGGGCGCACCGCGGCACGCTCCGGGCGCTCGCGCCGGCCCCGCGGGCCGTCTCCCGGGGCGGCCGGTTCAGCGGACGGCCGGCTCCGGCGACCCGGCGGGGCCGGCGTGCAGGGCGGCGATCGCGCGGGCCGTCGCGGCCATCCGCTCGCGCAGCTCCGGCGGTTCGAGCACCTCGATCTCGGCGCCCAGGGCGAGGAACTCCCGGCAGGTGTGCTCCGGCGACTCGACCGGGAGGACGGCGCGGGTCCAGCCGTCGGGCTGGGGCTCGCCGGTGGCCCGCAGGGCCAGGGCCGCCGGGCCGGTCAGGCGGGCGGCGCCCTCGGGCGACACCCGGACCACCGCGTCCGCGGTGTGCAGCCAGCCGTGGAAGCGCTCCTGGTGGGCCTGCCAGTACGCCGCCAGGTCGAAGTCCTCGGGGACGACGGCCTCGTCCTCCAGGAGGTCCAGTTCGAGGATCTGGTCGACCCGGTACACCCGCGGGCCGGGCGCCGCGACCAGGTACCAGCGGCCGGCCTTCAGCACCAGCCCGTACGGCTCCAGCCGACGCTCCACCTCGGTGGGCTCCTTCCAGCGGCGGTAGCGCAGCCGCAGCGCCCGGCCGTCCCACAGCGCCCGGGCGACCTCGGGCAGGTACGGGACGGGATCGACCTGCGCGTACCAGCCGGGCGCGTCGAGGTGGAACCGCCGCCGGATCCGGCCGGCCTGCTCCCGCAGGGCGGGCGGCAGCGCGGCGCTCACCCTGAGCTGCGCCGCGGCCAGTGCGGCGCCGAGCCCGAGCTCCGCCGCCGGGCCCGGGACGCCGGAGAGGAACAGGGCCCGGGCCTGCACCGGGTCGAGCCCGGTGAGCCGGGTGCGGTAGCCGTCGAGCAGCCGGTAGCCGCCGCGGTGCCCGGCGTCCCCGTACAGCGGGACACCGGCCGCGTGCAGGGCCTCCGTGTCCCGGTAGACCGTCCGGACGGACACCTCCAGCTCGGCGGCGAGCTCCGCGGCGGTCATCCGGCCGCGGGTCTGGAGCAGCAGCAGGATCGAGAGCAGTCGGCCGGCGCGCATGGGGGGATTCTCCGGCACTCCACTGACAGCAGGTGTCAGTGGAGCGGCCCTAGCGTGCGGCCATGGCTTTCGAGGAGAAGTTCCTGCGGACCCCGCCGCCGATCGAGGTGGGCGGGCGCCGCTTCAAGCGCTACCACGTCAGCGCCGACCCGGCGGGCATCGCGCCCGAGGTCGAGCGGGCGGCCTACGCCCTGCTGCCCGAGCTGGTGCCGGCACCGGACGGCACGCCGGCCGCCGGATTCGTGGTGCTGCACCGCGGCGCCGACACCGGCGCCTACCTGAACGTCTACACCTGGGTGTGGGACAACGTGCTGCACTTCCGCGGCGCCGCCGCGGGCCAGCCCGCGCTGGACTGCCCCGACCTGGACCCGACGCACTTCCGGGTGCAGAGCCGGCCGTGGATCGGCTGCGTGTGGGAGCTGGCGCCGATCGGCCACGAGCGCGAGGCCTGGGTGCGGCACGTGCTCGCGCCGGAGCGGCCGGATCCGGACGCCTACCTCGCCGACTCCCTGGCCGAGGGCACCACGGGCGGCCGGGCGTGACCGGGTTCGACTTCCTGGTCGGGGAGTGGGACGTGGCCAACCGCCGGCTGCGCGACTTCCTGGACCCGGGCAGCGGCTGGGACCACTTCGGCGCGACCAGCCGCTGCTGGAGCCTGTTCGAGGGCGCGGCGAACGTCGACGAGATGGACTGCCCGGAGCGCGGCTTCCGGGGGATGACCCTGCGGCTGTTCGACCGGGAGACCCGGGAGTGGTCGCTGAACTGGTCCACCGGCGGGTCTGGCCGGCTGGACCCGCCGGTGCGGGGCCGGTTCCGGGCGGACGGCACCGGTGAGTTCCGCGGGGAGGACGCGTATGCGGGCACGGGGGTGTGCGTACGGTACCTCTGGTCCGGGATCGACGAGCGGTCCGCCCGGTGGGAGCAGGCCTTCTCGGTGGGCGACGAGCGCGGCTGGGTGACGAACTGGGTGATGGACTTCACCCGCCGGAACTGACCCGCCGGAACTGACCCGCCGGGGCTGACCGGCCGGGGGCGACCGCCCGCGGCCGGCGGGCATGGCGGTGCCGCCGGGAGGCGTGGCCTCCCGGCGGCACCGGGTCTGCTGACTAGCCTGCGAACACTACGGGTTGACGGTGATGGTGAACGTCGACGTGGTGTTCTTGATGTTCTGGAAGTTGTTGCTCAACCGGAGGTTGTTGAAGGTCACCGAGCCGACCGCCGGGCCCTGGCCGGCCTCGGCCGCCTCGTTGGCCCAGACCCCGATGCCGGACTTGGCGTCGAAGGCGTCGCCGCTCTTCTGGGCCCCGGTGATCGAGATGTTGGTGAAGACCGTGTCGGTGATCGGGTTCTGCGGCTGACCGCCGGAGTAGTTCGTCTGGAACATGATGCCGTGGTACGTCGGGTCGACGATGTCCACGTCGCTCACCCGGATGCCCTGGAACACCTTGGAGGCCGAGAAGACCCAGATGCCACCGAAGGTCTGGGAGCCCCAGAAGTGGCCGCCGGCCCGGACGATGGAGATGTTCTGCAGGTTGGTCGGGATGGTGCCGAAGCCGTTCATGGCGTACCCGAAGTCCAGCGAGCTGATGGTGATGCCCGAGTAGACCAGGGTGTCGGCGATGTAGATGTTGCGGAAGGTGTTGTCGTACCCGCCGTAGACCGCGACACCCGCCGCACGCCAGGTCAGGATGGTGCTGAGGTTCTCGAAGATGTTGTTCTTCTCGTCCGCGCCGCCGGCGTCGATGGCGGAGAAGAGCGCGAAGCTGTCGTCACCGGTGGACCGGGCCTCGTTGTTGCTGACCAGGTTGTCGGTGCTGCCGTTGGTCATGTTGATGCCGTCGGCGAAGGTGTCACGGATCCGCGAGTTCTTGATCACCATGGAGTCGGTGTTGGCACCCCAGTACATGCAGATCATGTGCTCGGTCCAGATGTTGTCGATCGTGATGCCCGAGACGTTCGCGAAGTCGAACACCTTGCCGGGACCGTCGATCCGGGACGTGTAGTTCCCGAAGTAGCCGAATCCGGAGAAGGTGGAGCCGTTGGCCGTCGACTGGGCCCGGAAGCCCACGTCGGTGTTGGACTGGTCGGTCGGCGCGTAGAAGCGGGTGAACCACGGGCCCGCCCCGACGACCTTGACGGCCTTGCCGTAGACCTGGAACTTGTTCGCGGTCTGGTAGTCGCCGGCCGGCAGGTAGACGCCCACCAGGTTGCCGGTGGTGTCCATCCGGACCTTGTCCAGGGCGGCCTGGACGTCGCCCTGCGCGAAGCCGGTCGGCACCACGTACTTGGCCGGGTCCGGGTTGGGGATCGCGGTGGCCTGCTCCAGGCTCACGAAGTCGATCGCGTAGTTGGTGGTGTTGGCGGCGTCCTTCTGCAGCTTGATCTTGCTGCCGGCCGGGACGGTCGTCCCGAGCAGGATGTTCGCCTCGTCGTAGATGTGGCGCGGGCCGCCGGCACCCGGCGAGTTGCCCGGGCCGGTCTCGTTGCCGTACAGCCACGCGTACTTGGAGGTCAGGTCGATGGCCTTGAGGAAGCTGCCGTTGACGTAGACGTTCAGCGTGGAGTTGATGCCGTCGCCGCCGGCCGCGTCCGGGATGGAGAACCGGGTGACCAGCGTGTTGGTGCTGGCCTTGGTGGTGAACTCGACCGAGCTGCCGGTCGAGTTGAGGGTGACGGCCTTGCGGCCGGACGCCTCGCCCGCCAGGTCGCCGACGGTGCGGTTCGGGCCGACCACGGCCGCGCCGCCGCCGAGGACGCCGTCCTCCGCCTCGTACGTGTCGTACGGCATGTTGGCGCCGCGGCCGACGTACAGGGGCTGGCTGCTGGTGTTGTTGGCCTGCTTGACCGGCAGCTCGTTGGCGTCGGTCGCGATCACCGTCTTCACGGTGTACTTGCCGTTGCCGGCGGTCCAACTGCCCAGGTTCACCGGGGTGCTGGTGGCGCCGGGCGCGATGGCGCCGGTGTAGGAGCCGGTCAGGGTCTTCACCACGCTGCCGGTGGTGGCGTCCGCGACGGTCAGGGTGACGCTGTGCGCGCCGCCCGCCGAGGCGACCGTGCCCTGGTTCTTGATCGCCGCCGTGAAGGTGACGTTGTTGCCGGCCGCCGGGTTGCCCGGGGTCCAGCTGACCGGCGCCGCGACCAGGTCCGAGCTGGCGACCTGGGCGACCACCAGCGCGGCCGGGTTGGTGTAGGTGTTGTTGGTCTCGTCCTGCTCGATGACGGCGTTGGCCTCGTCGACCTTGGCGATCACCTGGTAGCTGCCGGCGTTCTGCAGCCCGGCGGAGACCGAGACGGTGCTGGACGCGCCCGCGGCCAGCGCGCCGACCTGGGCGGTGCCGACCTTGGTGGCGCCGAGGTACAGGTTGACGCTGGTCGCGCCGGAGGCCGCGGTGCCGTTGTTCTTCACGGTGGCGGACAGCGTGACCGGGTCGGTCTCGACCGGCGAGGCGGGCGAGGCCGAGGTGGCGGTGACCAGCAGGTCCGGGTTGGGCGCCGGGGTGCCGATCACCTGGAACTCGGCGACCTGACCGGCCGAGGAGCCCGAGTTGGCGGTGATCTTCAGCTGGACGTCGGCCACCGTCGCGGAGACCGGGATCGTCACCGTGTTGCCCGAGGCCGGGTCGAAGGTGTACGACTTCGCCGCCGAGATGCTGGTGAAGCCGCTCGCGCTCTGCTCGCGGCCGAGCACCTCGATGGTCTGGGTCCGGGTGGACCAGGCCGCCGCCGGGTTGAGCTTGACCACGACCGAGTTCACGATCGCGTTCGAACCCAGCTGGGTGGTCAGGGTGTTGGGGTAGCTGCCGCCCGCACCCTCCCAGTAGGTGGCGGTGTCGTTGTCGTTGGCGTTCGCCGCCACGAAGGTGAAGACGCTGGAGTTGGCCGAGATCGGCTTGCCGCCGGCCAGGTTGGTCCCGCCGCCACCGCCGTTGCCGGTCCGCACCACGGTGTTGCTGCTCGCGGACTGGTTGCCGGCCGCGTCCTTCGCCTTCACGAAGTACGAGACGGTCGCGGTGTCGGGCTGGCTGTCCGTGTAGGTCAGGACGTTGCCCGCCACGCTGCCGCGCAGGGCGCCGTTGGCGTACACGTCGTAGCCGGTCACGCCCACGTTGTCGGCGGACGCGCCCCAGGTCAGCTTGACCTGGCCGGCGGCCGGCTGGGTGAACGCCAGCGTCGCGGGCGCGGACGGCGCCTGGGTGTCACCGGAGGCACCCGTGCGGGTGACGGTGTTGCTGCTCGCGGACTGGTTGCCGGCCGCGTCCTTCGCCTTCACGAAGTACGAGACGGTGGCGCTGTCCGGACGGCTGTCCGTGTAGGTCAGGACGTTGCCCGCCACGCTGCTGACCAGCGTGTTGTCGGCGTAGATGTCGTAGCCGGTGACACCGGTGTTGTCGCTCGCGGCGTTCCAGGTCAGCTTGATCTGACCGGCGGCCGGCTGGGTGTAGGCCAGGCCCGAGGGCGCGGTCGGCGCCTGGGTGTCGCCGGTGGCCGGGCCGTAGATCTCGAACTCGGACAGCTGGGCGGCCGGCCAGGCGGTGTTCGCGGTGACCTTCAGCCGGACGAACCGGGTCGTGGTGGTGTTCAGGTTGAGCGTCACCGTGTTGCCGGACGCCGGGTCGAACACGTAGGCGGCGGAGGCCACCAGGTCCGAGAAGGTGGTGCCGTCGGTGCTGGTCTGCACGGTCAGCGTCTGGGTGCGGGTCTCCCAGCCGGTGGGCAGCTTCAGCACCAGCTTGTTGACCGGCACGGCCGAGCCGAGGTCGGCCTGGATCCACTGCGGGAGCACGTTGTTCGCGCTCTCCCAGTAGCTCCCCTGGTTGCCGTCGTTGGCGTTGGCCGCCGTGTAGCTCTGCGAGGTGCTGCTGGACGAGAGAGTCCGGCCCAGCGCCAGGTTGCCGCTGGTGCTGGTGGTGCCGTGCACCTCCAGCTCGGAGATCTGCGCGGCCGGCCAGCCGGTGTTGGCCGAGATGGCCAGCCGGACGTACCGGGTGTTGGTCGCCGGGAAGGAGATCTTCACCGTGTTGCCGTTGCCCGGGCTGAAGGAGTACGCCGCGGAGCCGGTGATGGTGGTGAAGCTGGTGCCGTCGGCGCTGCCCTGGACGGCGAGCGTCTCGGTGCGGGTCTCCCACCCGCTGGGGAGCTTCAGCACCAGCTCGTCGATGCTGGTGCTGCTGCCGAGGTCGACCTGGACCCACTGCGGGAGCGCGTTGTTGCTGCTCTCCCAGTAGGAGTTCTGGTCACCGTCGTTGATGAAGCCCGCGGTCCGGCCGTCGGTCGCGCTGCTCGCGGCGACGGCCTTGCCTGCCGCCAGGTTGGGGCCGCCGGCGGCGTGCGCGGGCAGGAGCGGGCCGGCGACGATCAGCAGGCTGGCCGAGGCCAGCGCGGCCATCAGCCGGGGGATGGGAGCTGTCGATCTCACTGGGGTCCTCTGGATCTCGTCAGGATGACAGGGTGGGGGGCGCGGAGACCTGGGGAGGGCCTCCTCGTGTGCCGATCCGTGAGTGCCGTCCGGGCGCCGGGGGACATGGCGATGCCCGGGTGTCCGGCGGCGTGAGGGGGACCCGAGGGGTGGTGCGCGAGCCGAGATCATCTGGAGCCTCCGGTGGAGGGGCCGACGTACTCATGGCGGGTGGCGGCGCGCCGCCGGTGCGGGGGCGCGGTCGAACAGCGGCGCGGTGGTGCGGCCGGCGCGGTGGAACAGCGGCGCGGTGGTGCGGGGCGCGACGGCGGAGCGGGGTGACCCCGCGGTCCAGCGGTACAGGCCGGCGGCAGTGCGGCGGTGCGGCGGAACGGCGGTACGACGTACGGGCGTTACGGCGGAGCGGCGGTGCGGCGACACGGCGGTACGGAGCGTGCGGAGGGTTCGGAGCGTGCGGCGGGGGAGCCGCGCCGTCCCCCCTCAAGGACGACGCGGCCTGCGGTGGGCGGCGGCGCTGTCAGGCGGCCCTGCTCCCACCGCGTACGCGGAGCCGGCCGGGCATGCCCCGCGCACGCCGGCCGGTCATGCCCCGCGCAGCCAGACGGCGGTGTCCGCCGGGAGGTGCCCGTCCGCGAGCGGACCGCTGGCCAGCAGGACGGTG
Organism: Kitasatospora sp. NPDC057015; assembly: GCF_042673745.1. Taxonomy (NCBI): domain Bacteria; kingdom Bacillati; phylum Actinomycetota; class Actinomycetes; order Kitasatosporales; family Streptomycetaceae; genus Kitasatospora; species Kitasatospora sp. NPDC057015. The sequence continues at coordinate 223,951 of NZ_JBHUSG010000007.1, read as the reverse complement.
GAGCCGGCGGGCAGCGGCGCCGGGTCGGAGGAGAGGTTGACGACGCAGCTGAAGCCGGTGCCCCGGCGGAAGGCGAGCACCCCGCTGTCGCCGGCCAGCCACTCGAACTTGTCGCCCCGCAGGCCGCTCTCGGCGCGGCGGATGCCGAGGGCCGTGCGGTAGAGCGCCAGCATCGAGTCCGGGTCGGCGGACTGCGCCTCGACGGTGAGCGCCGCCCAGTCGGCGGGCTGCGGCAGCCACGGCTCGACGCCCTCCGGCGAGAAGCCGTACGGCGCCACCGCACCCGACCACGGCAGCGGGACGCGGCAGCCGTCCCGGCCGGGGTCGGTGCCGCCGGAGCGCAGGTGCATCGGGTCCTGGAGCCGATCGATCGGGAGGTCCTCGACCTCGGGCAGGCCGAGCTCCTCGCCCTGGTACAGGTAGACGGCGCCGGGCAGCGCGAGCGACAGCAGCGCCGCCGCGCGGGCCCGGCGCAGGCCGAGGTCCAGGTCGGTGGGGGTGCCGAAGGCCTTGGTGGCGAAGTCGAAGCGGGTGTCCCGGCGCCCGTACCGGGTGACGGTGCGGGTCACGTCGTGGTTGCAGAGCACCCAGGTGGCCGGCGCGCCGACCGGGGCGTGCAGGGCCAGCGTGGAGTCGATCGAGGCGCGCAGCCCCTCGGCGTCCCAGGGGCGGGCGAGGAAGTCGAAGTTGAAGGCGGTGTGCAGCTCGTCCGGGCGCAGGTAGCGGGCGAACCGCTCGGCGTCGGGCAGCCAGACCTCGCCGATCAGGATCCGGGTGCCGGGGTAGGAGTCGGCGATCGCCCGCCAGCTCCGGTAGATGTCGTGCAGCTCTTCGAGGTCGGCGTACGGGTGCGGGTCGACGTCCTTGACGAAGTCGGGCAGCGCCGGGTCCTTGGCGAGCAGCGCCGCGGAGTCGATCCGGACACCGGCCGCGCCGCGGTCGAACCAGAACCGGAGGATCGACTCGTGCTCGTGGCGGACCTGCGGGTGCGCCCAGTTGAGGTCCGGCTGCTGCACGGCGAAGAGGTGCAGGTACCAGTCGCCGGGCGTGCCGTCGGGGTCGGTCGTGCGGGTCCACGGGCAGCCGCCGAACTCGGACACCCAGTCGTTGGGCGGCAGTTCACCGGCCGCCCCGCGGCCGGGCCGGAAGTGGAACAGCTCGCGTTCCGGGCTGCCGGGGGCCGCCGCCAGCGCCTCCTTGAACCAGGGGTGCTCGGAGGAGACGTGGTTGGGGACGATGTCCACCACGGTGCGGATGCCGTGTTCGAGCGCCTCGCCGATCAGCTTCTCGGCCTCGTCCAGCGTCCCGAACAGCGGGTCGACGTCGCGGTAGTCGGCCACGTCGTAGCCGCCGTCGGCCATCGGGGACGGGTACCAGGGGTTGAACCAGATGGCGTCGACGCCGAGTTCGGCGAGGTACGGGAGGCGGGAGCGCACCCCGGCCAGGTCTCCGGTGCCGTCGCCGTTCCCGTCGGCGAAGCTGCGCGGGTAGACCTGGTAGATCGCCGCGTCGCGCCACCAGTCCGACTGCTCGGACGGGTGCCTGGGGTTCTGTCCCACGGTGGGGGGTCCTTTCGACCGGAAGCGGAGAGGAGCGTGGTGGTCCGGGCCGCCGACCCGCTCGCGGGGATGGGAGTCCTGGCCGGCGGCCGTCTGGGTGCGGGGCTCGGGGCTGGTCAGCCCTTGAGGCCGCCGGAGGTCAGCCCGGACATGATGCTGCGCTGGAAGATCAGGAAGAACACGATGGTCGGCGCCGAGGCGATGGCCAGCGCGGCGATGATGACGTTCTGCGGGAGGCCGGTGGCGAGCGACCGGATGCCGATGTTGAGCGTCTGGTTGGCCGGGTTCGGCTGGACCAGCAGCGGCCAGAGGAAGTCCTTCCAGACGTTGACCACCGCGAAGATCGACACGACGCCCAGGATCGGCCTGGACATCGGCAGCACGATCGAGCGCAGGGTCCGCAGCGGGGAGGCTCCGTCGATCGCGGCGGCGGCCAGCAGGTCCTGCGGGATGGAGTCGAAGAACCGCTTCAACAGGAAGATGTTGAAGGCGTTGGCGACGGTGGGCAGCCAGATCGCCCACGGGGTGCTGATCAGGTTCAGGTGCAGGATCGGCAGGTCCAGGACGGTCAGGTACTGCGGCACGATCAGCACGGCCGACGGGATCATCAGCGTCGCGAGCATCATGCCGAGGATGACGTTGCCGAGCACCGGCCGCAGCTTCGACAGCGAGTAGGCCGCGGCGACGTCGAAGACCAGCTGGAAGGCGAGCGCGCCGAACGCGTAGTAGACGGTGTTGAAGAGCAGCCGGCCCATCTTGAGCTGGTGCCACGCGGTGGCGTAGGTGCCCCAGTGGATCTTCGACGGGAAGAACGTCGGCGGGCTCTGGACCACCTCCTGGGTGGACTTCAGACCGCCGGTCACCAGCCAGTACAGCGGGCCGATGAAGACCAGGGTGAAGACGACCACCACGACGGTCAGGACCGTCCAGTAGACGGCCTTCCCGAGCGGCCGGTTGAGCTGGGTCTGCGCGACGAGCGTCCGCATCTGGGGTTCTTTCGCTGCCATGGTCGGCTCCTTCCTAGTCGTTGTCGCGGCTGAGGCGCGCGTAGAGGGCGGAGAATCCGGCGAGCACCACGAGCATGACCAGGCCGAGCGCGGAGGCGACGCCGTAGTTGTTGCCGCCCAGGTCGAAGGCGTACTCGTAGACCAGGTAGACGACTGTCATGGTGGAGTTCTGCGGGCCGTTGCCGCCGGTCAGCAGGAACGGCTCCACGAAGACCTGCATGGTCGCCACGATCTGGAGCAGCAGCAGCAGCGACAGGATCAGCCGGGTCTGCGGGATGGTGACGTGCCAGATCTTGCGCAGCAGGCCGGCGCCGTCCAGGTCCGCCGCCTCGTACAGCTCGCCCGGGATGCCCTGCAGGGCCGCCAGGTAGATGAGCGTGGCGCCGCCCATGTTCATCCAGGTGGCCGCGATCACCACCGAGACCATCGCGGTGTCCGGGGAGTTGAGCCAGGCCGAGGTGGGCAGGTGCAGCGTCTTCAGGATGTCGTTGAACAGCCCGTAGTCGGGGTTGTAGAAGTACTTGAACAGCAGCACCGCCGCGACCGGCGGCATCATCACCGGGATGTAGACCAGGATCCGCAGGTACGCCTTGGCGTGCCGCAGTTCGTTGAGCAGGACGGCGACGAAGAACGGCAGTGCGAAGCCGAGCACCAGCGCCAGCGCGGTGAACAGGAAGGTGTTGCGCCAGGCGTGCCAGAAGTCCGGGTCGTTGAAGATCCGGTCCAGGTTGTCGAGGCCGACCCAGGTGGTCTTGCCCCGCTTGGTCTTCTGGAAGCTCATGATCACTTCGCGGACCATCGGGTACCAGGTGAAGAACCCGAAGCACAGCAGGGCGCCGAACAGGAAGCCGTGGGCGGTGATGTTGCGGCGGACCTTCTGGCCGAACCCCGTACGGTCCCGGTCCCCGGAGCTGTCCCGGCCCCTGCCGGGGCCACGGCCCGCCGGCGCGGGCCGGCGGTTGGTCTTGTAGGGGGAGATGGTCCCGGCCATCGGTTCTCCTGGTGTGCTGGCGCTGCTGGCTGGTCGGTGGACGGTTGCCAGGGGTACGGGGGCCGGCGCGGTGGCCGGCCCCCGTCCGCTGCTACTGGAGGCTGCTCAGGACCTGGTTGGCCTGGCTCTCGGCGTCGGTCAGCAGCTTGCTGATGTCCGCGTTCTTGTCGGTCAGCACGGCGGACACCGCGGCGTCCAGCACCTTGTAGAGCTGCTGGGCGTTCGCCGGCTCGGTCCGGCCGGGCACCGGGGTGGAGACGTACGGCGCGTAGTTCTTCACCGGGACGGTCGCGCTGGCGGCCTTCGCGGTGTTGTCGGCCGCCAGGGAGGCGCCGGTGAAGAAGCTCGGCTGCGGGATGCCGACGGGCAGGCCGTCACCCTTGTTGCGGGAGTAGTCGAACTGGCCCTTGCCCATGGTGAGGTACTTGAAGTTCACCCAGGCGACGCCCGCCTTGATCTGGTCCGGGGTGGAGCCCTTCTTGAAGAAGCGGCCGTCACCGCCGAGCAGCGCGGCCTTGCCGCCGGGGACGGGGCCCATGCCGTAGTCCTCGTAGTTGCCCTTGAGGGTCTGCACCATGTACGTGATGTCGTCCGGCGCGCCGACGTACATGCCGAGCTTGTCGGTCGAGGTCAGCGTCATCAGGTCCGGCCACTTCAGGCCCTGGGTGGCGCCCATGGTGTTGTCGGTCCAGCGCATGTCGTACAGGTTCTGCAGGACCTGCTTGCCCTCGGGGCTGTTGAAGGCGACCTTCTTGCCGTCGTCGGAGAGCATCTTGCCGCCGACGCCGTACAGCTCGGCGGTGAAGTGCCAGCCGCCCTGGTTGGTGGCGCTGTAGTCGCCGTAGCCGTTGACGCCGTTGCCGAGCGCGGCGATCTTCTTGGCGTCCTCGCGGATCTCGGCCCAGGTGGTCGGCGGCTTGTCGGGGTCCAGGCCGGCCTGCTTGAAGAGCTTGCGGTTGTAGATCAGGCCCATCTTGTAGTTGGTGACGGGCAGGCCGTAGAGCTTGCCGTCACTGTCCTTGAGGGTGCTCAGGACGGACGGGTCGATGTCCTTGAGCGCCGGGACGGTCTTGTCGTTGACGTAGGCCGAGATGTCCTGGGCCGCACCGGCGTCGAGGATCTGGTTGGTGTCGGTGAAGTACGCGTAGAAGAGGTCCGGCTGGGTCTTGCCGGCGAGCTGCGCGGTGAACTTCGCGGGCTCCTCGCACGGCGAGCCGTCGGTGGCCTTGATCGTGACGTTCGGGTAGATCTTGTTGAACGCCGCGATGTCGTCGTCCCACTGCTTGCGCTCGGCGGGCTTGGTGGTCGGCGGCTGGCAGTCGGCGGTGATGGTGACCTTGGTGGCCGGGTCCAGCGGGGCCGCGGCGTCGCTCGCCTTGCCGTTGTCGCCCGACGACGATCCGTCGCCGGAGCTGCTGCACGCGGCGGCCGAGAAGGCCAGGCCGGCGACGACGACCGCGACGGCCGATCTGTGGAGAAGCCCGTTTGTCTTCATGTTCGGGTGGACCCTTCTACAAGCACGGTGGGCACGGTTGGCGCTCGGGGCGCAGGAGAGCCCATGTGTTTCCGGTGGGGGCCGCGCCGTCCTGAGGACGGCGCGGGGACGTGCGACGTGCGGGTGAGGTGATGCACCTGGTTGCGCGGCTCTTGGCGCCTCCGGGGGGCATCCGTCACGGACCCTGTGCGGGCCCGGCTCCGGGTGCCCCCTGGCGGCGCCGCTCACTTAACCACTCCTCGACAGATGACCACAAGATGTCTACAGGATTTCGCAAAAACACGATGCTTAGTCGTGACTTTGCGAACCGGTCGGCCGTAACCGGCCGATCCCGGACATGACAGAAGGGTGCGAGCCGCAGCTCGCACCCTCCTCGAAACCCTCCCGCCGGCGGCCCCGCGGGCCCCGCCCGCACCCGGCTCCGCGGCACCCCGCGGCGCCCGGCCGGGCGGGCCGGCCGCTCGCTAGGACACCCGTGACCGGCCCTGCGGCTCCTGCACGGGAAGAGCAGGCTGACCCTGCCACGACCCGGATCCGGCACCGTGACCCGGCGCCGGACCGCTGGACGCCCGCACCACCAGATCCGGCTCGAAGGACACCTCGTCGTGGTCCACCCGGGCCCCCGCGATCTCACTGACCAGCAGGTCCACCGCGGCCTTCGCCATCGCCTCGATCGGCTGACGGACGGTGGTCAGCGGCGGATCGGTGCAGGTCATGAAGGAGGAGTCGTCGTAACCGATCACCGACAGGTCCTCCGGAACGGCCAGCCGGTGCCGGCGCGCCGCCCGGATCGCCCCCAGGGCCAGCGGATCGCTGGCGCAGACGATCCCGGTCACGCCGTGCCGCAGCAGTCGCCCGGCCGCCGCCTGGCCGCCCTCGATGGAGAACAGCGCCCGCTCGACGAACCGCTCCGGCAGCTCGACCCCGGACCGCGCGGCGAAACCGCGCGCGGCGGCGAGCTTCCGGTTCGACGGGACGTGGTCCTGCGGCCCGAGGATCAGGCCGATCCGCTCGTGCCCCAGCTGCCGCAGGTGCCCGAAGGCCTGCTCCACCGCCACCGCGTCGTCGCAGGAGACCCGGGGGAAGTCGAGCGCGTCGGTACCGGCGTTCAGCAGGACGGTCGGCACGCCCCGCTCGAAGAGCTGCGCGTAGTGCCCGTGCGGGGCGTCGTCCTGGGCGTACAGACCGCCGAAGAACACCACCCCGGAGACCTGCTGCTGCAACAGCAGGTTCACGTACTCCGGCTCGGACACCCCACCGGCCGTCTGGGTACAGAGCACCGGCGTGAAGCCGTTCTGCGCCAGCGCCGCGCCGACGCTCTCCGCGAAGGCCGGGAAGATCGGGTTCTGCAGCTCCGGCAGGACCAGGCCCACCAGCCGCGACCGCTGCCCGCGCAGCTGCGTCGGCCGCTCGTACCCCAGTACGTCCAGTGCCGTCAGCACCGCCACCCGGGTGCTCTCCGACACGCCGGGCCTGTCGTTGAGCACCCGGCTGACCGTCGCCTCGCTCATCCCGACCTTCTTCGCCACTGCCGCAAGTCGTCGAGTCATGATTGCGATCCTAGGGCAGAAAGTCCGCAATAATTTTCACTTCGGCGTCTATGATTTCCGACTGCATGTCAGGGAACTCGGCCGACCCGTGCAGTCACCCGCACCACGGATGCCGGCCGGCCCGCACCGGGGGCCGCCGACCGGCCCACCCATCGCCGCGGACCACCCCCTGCCGGGCGACCTGATCAGCCGCGCCGGCGCGGATCCCCCGCCACCGCCGACAGGGCGGTGTACGCGGCCCCGGCCGCCAGCAGCGGCGGCACCACCCGCCCGCGCGGCCCGGCGGCGCCGACGAGGGCCGCCCGCACCTGGGCCGGCGAGGCCGCGGGGAACGCCGACAGCAGCAGCGCGACGGCGCCCGTGACGAAGGGGGTTGCGGCGCTGGTACCGGTGAGGACGAGCGGGCGGCGCCCCGCACCCAGGCTGGCGACGGCCTCGCCCGGGGCGCCGAGGCCCCGCTCCCCGATCGCCCGCCCCAGGTTGGAGAGGTCCATCGGCCTGCCCCGCCGGTCGTAGGCGACGACCGGGATCGTCCACGGGTGCCGGGTGATCGCGGTACTGCCGAGGGCGCCCTGGTTGCCCGCCGCCACGACGGTGACGACCCCGCGGCCCGCCGCGTGGTCCAGGGCACCCTCCAGCGCCCGGTTCGCCGCGCTGGACGGCTGCTCCGGCGCGACGCTCAGGTTCAGCACCCGGGCCCCCGCGTCCACGCACTCCACGACCGCGTCCGCCAGCTCCTCCGCCCGCGCGGACGGCTCCGCCCGGCGCCCGGGCCGGTCCGCGGCGAAGATCGGCCGGACCAGCAGCGTGCAGCCCGGGCAGACGCCGGGCGCCCCGGACGACCGTCCGCCGCTCAGCACACCCGCGACAAAGGTGCCGTGCAGACACGGGGCCTCCCCGCCCGCCGCGTCGCAGGCCCCGGCGCGGCGTCCGCCGCCACCCCGGAGCACCACCACCCGCCGGCCGGCCAGCCCGGGATGGCCGACCGCCACCGGGCCGTCGATCAGTCCGACGAGGACCTCCGGCCGCCCCGCGGAACGCGCCATCACGGAGGTCAGCCCGACCAGGTCCAACGGCCCCGCCATCGCCTCACCCTCCTCCGGCCGCGGCGGTGCGGCCGGCAGCACGCCGCCGGCTCGCTCCGCCACCCGGTTCCGGCATCGCCGGCCCGCTCATCTCGGGGGCAGCAGGCACTCGTGCAGACAGACCTGCCGGCAGGTCCGGCAGGCGCTCCCACCGGGGTACCGGGTGCAGAGGTCCCGGCAGATCTGCCGGCACTCCAGCAGGCAGTACGCCAGCGGGACGTCGGCCGCCTGCGGGACGACCCGTCGACCGGACGAACCGCCGATCGAACGACCGGGCGGACGCCCGGACGGACGCCCGGACGGCGCGGCCCGGTAGTGCCCGCTCGCCCGGTACAGCGCCGACTCCGCCGTGAAGCCCGGAATTCTCATCGCTGTTCACCTCTCGCTCTTCTCCCCCCTCCTCTCCCGAAGGCTTCCCGAGCTCTCCTCCTCATCTCGCGGAAGCCTCCCGGCCCTCGCCAGCAGCCGTCAGTGGTCGTCAGCGGTCGTCAGTACTCGTCATCGGTCGTAGTAGGGCGACAACTTGGTCACCAGGAAGGGGAATTCCTCAGTGACATCGACGCGTACGAAGAACTTCTCCGTGACATCCGTGCGTCGGCCCGTGAAGGAGAGCAGGACGTCGATGATTCTTCGGGTACCGCTCAACCGCGACTCACAGAACCCGACCGCGCTCAACGAGGAGTCGTCCGCGTGGGCCTCCACGGTCTTCTCGTAGATGCGCGGGTAACGCACCGCGAGGTAGTTCAGCGCCCGGTGCTCGTCGGTGTCACCCGCGTTGTCGCCCAGTTGCATGATCCTTCTGAGCAGCTCGTGGGAGGCGGGTTCGAACTGCTCCGCGCTCATCCGCTCGGGCCGTTCGATGGCCCGCACCAGGTCCCCGCTGTCGAAGGAGTAGATCTGGTCGACCCCCACCACGGGCAGGGTCAGCCCGTTGCAGAGGCCGGGCGGCGCCAGCGGCCCGCGAAGCCCGATCACGACGTCCAGGTCGCTCGCCCGGGGCTCCGCGCGTACGGCCTCGACCAGCAGGTCGAAGTCGAGTGGATCGCGCGGGCGCAGGATGTACGTCTCGATCCCCTGGACACTCAGGACGTAGCACAACTGCCGTGCCAGATAACGGTTCTCGCGCTGGGCTATGACGGACCGGACGGCCTGGCGGTCGGTCCGCTCCCGGGTGTCGGCGCGGGCCACGTTCTGCGCGATCTCCTTCTCGACCCCCAGGCTGGGGATCCGGAAGTCGATCTGGCCCAGCACGTACACGTAGGAGGGCTCCGCGGCCGCCTTGCCGTCCGTCTCCGCCGCCGAATGCCCGCCGCAGCAGCCGCGTTCGGCGCGACAGCCGCAGCCCGACGCCGCCGCAGGCGCGGAGGCGACCGCCGCCGGGGTGAGCAGGTCCGGCTCGTCCGCCGGCCGGCCCTGCGGCTGCTGCTCCCCGACCTGCTCCCCGTACTCCTGTTCCCCGTACTCCTGCTCCATCAGTGACTCCTAGAACGAGCAGTGACTCCTCGGACGAGCGAACGCGCGGCTCGGGAGCACGCGCTCCGGGCGCCCGGCGCCGGCCTGTCACCGGCCCCGCCTGCCACCCGCCCCCCTCACCAGCAGCACCCGGCGGTTGAGGGCCGCCGCTCGCCGCTCGCAGCCGCCGCAGGGCCGCCGGACCCCCAGCGCGTAGGTCACCTGCCGCACGGCGTCACCGAGTCCGACCTCCTCGTCCGTGACGAACCCGGGTAAGCGCACCCGGCGCTGGCGGACCCGACCCTCCTCGGCCGGACCGTCGCGCTCGGCCGGACCGTCGCGCCGCTCGTCCTCGGTCATCGCGCCTCACTCCTCGCCCTTTCCGCACCACCGGCACTACCGGCACCACCGCCCGGACTCCCCGTGTCGTGTCGGACGGCATCGCATCGGGCCCCTCGGCCGCCGGCCGGGCGGACTCGTCCGGGCCCGGACGGCGCCGATGACGTGCGGGTGCCCCGGGCGCTCGGTCCGTCGGGTTCCGGGTGCCCGCGATCCGCGGCCCGCGCGGGTGACCCGCGCACGCTGCTCCGGGTGTCGGGCCGGAGAGCCGCGGGTCGTCCGTCTCCTTCCAGCCTGCTCCGCCTCGGCCCGCTCGGCACCTCGGGGCCGAGGGCCAGCGGGCACCCCGGCGGCGCGGCATCCGGCGCCGTGCCGCCCGCGGTCACAGGGCGTCAACCCCCGGCGCGGGGCGGGCCCGACCACCGTCGCGAGCAGGTCGGAACCGGCCGGCGAGCGTAGTCTCGAAGAGAGGGCCGGCAGCCGCGACGGCCTTCCGGGAGGCCCGCACGGGGGCACCGGCCGACCGGTGGTCGACGGCCTCCGGGCCCCGGACCACCCAGACGGGAGCGGCATCATGACCATGCCCGGATTCCAGGCCGAGGCGTCCCTCCAGCGGAGCCCCGGGCCGTACGCCAGGACACCGCGGCCGGCCACCGCCGGTGCCCTGATCGTTCCCATGTGGACCGAGGAGGAGCGGCAGCGGCTGATCGAGTGCGACCGGCGCTGGAGCAACTGCGAGTACTGGTGCGACGTCCAGTTCCCCGACGGCCCGTACGAGCTGCGGCAGCAGTGCAACGTCGAGTGCAACGACCAGTACGACCAGTGCGTCGCGGCGGGATAGCCCCACGGCCGAACGGCCGGACCGCCGCCGCTCGCCCTGCGGAGGTGTCAAACCGCCGTCCTGCACGGGCCGTTCGGGGCCGCCCGGGCACCGCTCCCGGTGGCACAGCGGCTGCACGGCCCGGCCGGGGAGCCCCGTCACGGGGAGTCCGGTCGCACGGAGCCGGGCCGAACGCGGGCGACCCGGTCCGCTGGTCGCGGACCGGGTCGTCGAGGTGGGCCGCCAGGGGCTCGAACCCTGAACCTACGGATTAAAAGTCCGCAGCTCTGCCAATTGAGCTAGCGGCCCGCCGGCCTGCGCCCGCCGTTCTCAGCGGTACGGCACCTGCCGAGGTGATCCTACCCGGTGGCACCCAGGCATCCGCCAGCGGATTGCCGGGGCGCGTCGGTCGGCCGGGGAGAACCGGGCACTGCGGGTGGCGCGGGCTCAGCGGCCGGCGGCGACGGCGTCGCCGGCAGGGACGGCGTGCCCGGCGGGCGGTGTGTAGTGGGCTGCGCGGACCCGGCGCAGCCACGCCTCCGCGGGTGCCCGGTCCGGGGCGGCCGGCAGGACGCCGGGGCGGGCGAACCGCTCCTCGGCGCGGGCCAGCAGGTCCACCGCCAGATCGGGGCGGTCGGCGAAGCGTTCGCCCAGCTCGCGCACCCGCTCCGGGTCGGTGATGCGCAGCACGATCTCGCCGCTCTCGTGCAGGCGCACGCCCTGCTCGACCAGCCGGACGAGGTGCCGGGCGTGTTTGGCGGCCCGGGCGCGGGTACCGGACTCGTTCGGGTCGCGTGCCTGCAGCTTCCTGAACTGCTGCTGTGCGTAACCGAGATAGGACCCGCGGACGGCCGCCGAGCTCAGGAAGGAATCGCGGATGCCGATCAGTTCCTCGCCGAGCGGGGTGCGGACCTCGTAGAGCTCGGCCGGCAGCCAGACCAGCTCGGAGGCGGTCGGATTGCAGCCGAGTGCCAGCCGGCACCACTTGGCGGCCTCGTGCAGGGTGAGGTCCGGGTCGGTGCGGACCCGGGACTCGGCCGGGCGGTCGAGGCCGTGCAGCTCCTCGGTGGGCACGGCGAACAGGCCGAGGCGGTCGAGGTCGGACCCGGCGTGCGCGAGCCCGTACGCGGTGGAGCCCACGATGCCGGAGAGCAGCACCCTCCCGGGCAGGTCCGGTCGGCCGGGGTCCGTGTTCCGGGGCCCGGCGACCGGGAGTGCGGGCGCGGCCCCGGGTACGAGGACGGATGCGGATGCGGATGCGGGATCGGTCATGGCGGCTCCTCGGTCGGCCCCGGGCCGGGGTGCCCACGGTACGAAGGGTGCCGCCGAGTCTGCCCCGGGCGGGACCCCCCGGTCGAACCGATTGTCGACAGGTCGCTGCGGCGCGGGCGGGTTCAGCCCGGACTCGCCGGGGAGCCGCGCCCCGAGGATCGCCGCCGTCCGCGGCGCCGGGGCCGCCCGCTGATCCGGCCGGGAGCCGCCGGCCGGGGCCCGGGGCGTCCTGCCGGGTGACCGGCGCAGTGCCCGCGCCCGCGTGCCGGGTGGGCTACGGTCGGTCCATGTCAGAAGTCATCCTGATCACCGGCGGGGGGCGCGGGATCGGCGCCGCCACCGCCCTGCTGGCCGGCCGGCGCGGCTACCGCGTCTGCGTCAACTACCGCAGCGACGAGGAGTCCGCCGCCGGCGTCGTGGACGGGATCCGCGCGGAGGGCGGGACGGCGATCGCGGTCCGGGCGGACGTCAGCCGCGGCGCCGAGGTCGAACGCCTCTTCACCACCGTGGACGGCGAACTGGGCCCGCTCACCGCGCTGGTGAACAACGCCGGCACGCTGGAGCGGCAGGGCCGGCTGGAGGAGTTCGACGAGGAGCGGCTGACCCGCATCTGGGCCGCCAACATCACCGGGCCCTTCCTCTGCGCGGCCCAGGCCGTCCGCCGGATGTCCACCCGCTACGGCGGCGGTGGCGGCGCCATCGTGAACGTGTCCTCCGCGGCGTCCCGGATCGGCTCGCCGAACGAGTACGTCGACTACGCGGCGTCCAAGGGCGCGATCGACTCGATGACGCGGGGCCTGGCCCTGGAGGTCGCCGACGAGGGCATCCGGGTGAACGCCGTCCGGCCCGGGCTGATCCACACCGGCATCCACGCCCTGGGCGGCGAGCCCGGCCGGGTCGACCGGGTCGCGCCCGCCCTTCCGATGCGGCGCGGCGGCACGGCCGAGGAGGTGGCCGAGTCGATCCTCTTCCTGCTCTCCCCCGCCTCCTCGTACACCACCGGCGCCTTCCTCGATCTCGCCGGCGGTCGCTGACTTCGCCCGATCTCCCGGCCGGGCCGGGCCCGCCCGCCTACCGTGGAAGCCATGACCGCCCGCGAGTTCGACTCAGCGCCCGCCACCGCCACCACCCCGGCCGCGTCCGACACCGGTACCGGCTCCGCCTTCATCACCGTCCCCGGCGTCCGCAACCTCCGCGACGCCGGGGGCACCGGCGGCACCGGCGGCCTGCGCCCCGGCCGGCTCTACCGCTCCGGCTCGTTCCACACCCTCACCCCCGACGGGGCGCAGCGGCTGAAGGCGCTCGGCCTGCGCACCGTCATCGACCTGCGCAGCGCCACCGAACTCGACAACTGGCCCGACCTGCGGCACGGTCTCGACCACGAGAGCGTCCACCTGCCCACCTTCCCGGTCGACCGGGAGAGCACGGACCAGCCCTGGCCGGACAACCAGGCGGACCTCTACCTCTACCTCCCGCGCTACGCCGGCCCCTCCATCGCCGCCGTCATCCGCCGCCTGATCGCTCCCGGCGCCCTCCCGGCCCTGGTGCACTGCGCCGTCGGCAAGGACAGGACCGGACTCACCGTCGCCGTGCTGCAGTCCCTCCTCGGCGCCACCGAGGCCGAGATCACCGCCGACTTCCTGCTCTCCAACGCCGGACTCGGCCTCCTCGACGGCCCGACGCCGTACGTCGACGAGACCGGCACCGAGCGGATCTCCCGCCCGATCACGGCCGCCCTGCTCCGGTCCTCCCTCGACTGGATCCGGCAGAACCACGGCTCGGTCGAGGGCTTCGTCCGCGCGGCAGGCGTGACGGACGACGAAGTGGCGGCGCTGCGGGCCGCCCTGGGGGACGGTCAGACCCCCGGCTGACCCGGCGGCCCGGGCGACCGGACCGGCGGTGTGGCACCCTGGCGGGCGTGAAGCGAAGCGACCTGCTCGACACGCTGGCCGGGATCCGCCAGGCCACCGTCGGGGGCCGCCGGGCTCCCCACAAGCCCCTGCTCCTGCTCTGGCTGTTCGGGCTGCACGCCCGGACCGGCTCCAGCGAGGTCGCCTACCCGGACGCGGAGGCACCCGTCAGCGCCCTGATCAACGACTACGGCCCGCCGATGCGCGATCCCCGGGCGGCGGGCCGCCGGGCCGCCATGCCCTTCGTCCACCTGGAGCGCTCGCTGTGGACGCTGCGCGACGCGGACGGCACGCCCCTCGACACCGGCTTCCGCGACGACGCCGCCGCCCTGCGCGGCGCCGGGGCCGTCGGGCGCCTGCGCCCCGAGGTCGAACGGCTGCTCGCGCAGGACCCGGCGGCGCGGGCGGACGCCGTCCGCCTGCTCCTCGACCGCCACTTCACGCCCACGCTGGAGGCGGCGATCTGCGACCGGGCCGGACTGGGCCCGCCGCCCGCGGACCGGCCCGGCCTCCCGGAGGACCGCGGGACACCGGAGTTCCGGTACACCAGGCGCCGGGTCCGCAGTCCCGCCTTCGCCGAGACCGTCCTCCGCGCCTTCGCCCACACCTGCGCCATGTGCGGCTACGACGGCGCCCTCGACGGCCGGCCCGTGGGCGTCGAGGCCGCGCACATCCGCTGGCACAGCCAGGGCGGCCCGGACGACCTCGACAACGCCCTCGCGCTCTGCTCGCTCCACCACGCGCTGTTCGACTTCGGCGTCCTGGGCGTCACCGCGGACCGCGCCGTCCGCGTCTCGCCGCTCTACCGGGCCTCCAGCCCCGCGGGCCGGGCCGTGACCGCGCTGCAGGACCGGCCCGTGGCACTGCCCGGGCCGCGGCTCACCCCCGGCTCGTACGACTTCCTGCACTGGCACGACCGGCAGGTGTTCAAGCACGCCCGGCCCGCGGCGCACTGAGGCCGACCGCGCCGGTCAGCCCTTCTCCAGCCGCCACCACTGCGCCGGGCTGTCGGTGTCCTCCCACTGGCGCACGGCCGTCCCGGGGGCCGTGCCGGCGTCGGCGGCTTCGAGGGCCTTGCCGCTGACGAAGCTGGTGAGGGTGAAGGTGCCGGGCGCCTCGACGTGCTGTTCGAGCAGCCACTCCTGGGCGCCGAAGGCGTTGGCGGACCACTGCTGGACGAGGGTGCCGTTCTCGGTGGAGGCGCCCGTGACGTCGAGGCGCTTGCCGCTGGCCGCGTTCTCGAAGTGGTAGAGGGCGCCGCCGGGGTGGACGGCGGTGAGCCGCCAGAGCTGGGCGGGGGTGCCGGCGTCCGCCGCGAGCCGGGCCTTGGCCCCACTGCGGTTGCTGCCGTCGGTGATCTCCAGCAGGAGCCCGCTGGCGACGTTGCGTACGCGGTACAGGCCGTCCTCGATGCTCACGCCGGCACACTCCCCATGCTGGTCCCCTGCCGTCGGCGCCGATCCGCGCCTGCGGCCAGTCTGTCACCGCGCTCGGACAGTCCACTCCTCGTAGCCGAGGGCGGCGGCGAGCACGGCGGCCGTGGCGGCGACCTGGGCGAGGGCGGAGACGCCCGTACCCAGCGGGACGGTGACCGCGAGGCAGGCCGCGGCGACGAGGCGGGGCAGCAGCGGGGTGAGCGCGAAGGTCCGACGGACGGCGGCGTTGGCGGCCAGGAACAGCGCGACCCCGGCCGCGAGGGCGAGGGCCTGGCCGGTCGTCACGGGAGCCCCCGGACGGGCCACCGCCGACTTGACGCCCGCCGCGAAGAGGAGGACCCCGAGCAGCAGGCCGTAGTGGCCCAGGTTGTAGACGCTGACGGCGAGCCGGTTGCGGTGGGCGTCGGACAGGGCCGCCATGTGGTGCTCGGCCCGGGTGTCGTCGTCGCGGCCGAAGTAGGCCCACCAGAGGGCGACGCAGACGGCCAGGGTGAGCAGGGCGGTGGCGATCAGCGGGGCGGAGAGCTCCGCGTCGCCGGCTCCGACGCCGATGGCGATCACGGACTCGCCGAAGGCGATGATGACGATCAGGCCGTGGCGTTCGACGAAGTGGTCGGCCCGGAGCTGGAACTGCGGCAGGTCGACCAGCCGGGGGATCGCGAACTGGAGCGCGAAGGCCGCCGCCCAGAAGGCCAGCTGGACGCTCCCGGAGAGGTAGCCGCCGGTCACCACGAGGCCGGTGTTCACCAGGTTGAGGGCGCCCATCCGCAGCACCGAGGTGACCGCGACCCCGGCCGCCGCGAACATGCCGGTGTGGACGGCGACGATCACCAGGTACGCCCAGCCGAAGGCGACGCCGCTGCCCTCGAAGGCGTGCGGCACGGCCAGCGACACCACCAGGAAGGCCGCCATGCCCAGCAGCAGCATCCCCCGGCGTCCGTGGGTGGAGGGCGGCATGGCGTTGGTCAGCCAGATGAAGGCGTCGTACATCCACCAGATCACCGCCAGCATCACCAGTACCTGCAGCAGCCCGCCGACCGTGAGGTGGTGGGCGAGGCTGCCGGTGAGCTGGGTGATGGTGAAGACGAAGACGAGGTCGAAGAACAGCTCCAACGGGCTGACGCGCAGGGCCGGTTCCTGCGCCCCCTGCGGCGCGGCGGCCGCCGGGCCGTCCGCCTCGGTGGCCGTGCCGGCCCGGGCGGTACCGGCGGGGTCAGGGGCTCCGCCGGCTTCGGGCGCTGCGCGTCCCGGGGCTGCGGGTTCGGGGAGGAGAGCGGTCACGGCGCAGAGTATGGACGCTCGACCGCACCGGGGTCGGCGGTTTCGGTCATCCTCCGCCAAGAGCGAACGACAGGGGCCACCGGTCCGTCCGTCGGCGGGTGGCACCGGAGGCCCGCCCCGGCGTCAGCTGCCCACCAGACCCAGCATGCCCCAGACCGCGACCGTCCCCGCGACCACCGTGAGCGGGACGACGATCACCCCGAGCCGGGTGAACACCCGCAGGTTCACCGGCTCGGGCAGCAGCCCCCGCCACAACAGGGTGGCCAGTGACCCGACGTACGTCAGGTTGGGGCCGAGGTTGACCCCGACCAGGACGGCCAGCACCGGCCCCGGCCCGCCCGCCGCGGCCAGCGGGAGCAGGGCCAGCGTCGCGGGCAGGTTGTTGATCAGGTTGGCCAGTACGGCGGCGATCCCGGCCACGGCGAGCAGTTCGGGCAGCCCGCTGCCGTCGGGGAGCAGCCGGCCCAGGGCGTCGCCCAGGCCGTTGTCGACCACCGCCTTGACCACCACCCCCAACGCGAGGACGAAGAGGCAGAAGAAGACCCCGGCCGCACCCGCCAGTTCACGGACGGTGGCCTCGCCGCGCCGAAGCGCCCGGGCACCCAGCACCAGCGTCCCGCCCAGGGCCGCCCAGGCCGGATTGACCCCGGCCAGCGAGGTGACGGCGAAACCGAGCAGGGTCAGGGCGAGCACGACCAGGGCGAACAGCGGCACCGCCACCGGGCCGCGCGGGGGCGGCAGCGGCGCCCCGGCCGCCAGATCGGCCCGGAAGAAGAGCCGGAACACCACGAACTCGATCCCGATCACCAGCAGCCAGGCGGGCCCCATCAGCACCGCGAAGCGGGTGAAGGTCAGCCCGCTGGCGGTGAACGCCAGCAGGTTGGTCAGGTTGGAGACCGGCAGCAGCAGCGAGGCCGAGTTGGCCAGGTGCGCGCAGGCGTAGGCGTGCGGGCGGGCCCGGGCACCGAGCCGGGCGGTGGTGGCGAGCACCACCGGGGTGAGCAGCACCACCGTGGCGTCCAGGCTGAGGACGGCCGTGACCAGTGCCGCCACCCCGAAGACGCCGCCGAGCAGCCGCCCGGGCCGCCCGTGGCAGACCTTGGCGACCAGCTGCCCGGCGGCCTCGAACAGGCCTTCGTCGGCGCAGAGTTTGGCGAGCACCAGGATGGCCGCGAGGAAGCCGACGACCGGCAGGAGTTCACGGGTCTGGGTCCAGGCGTCGGCGGGGCCGACCGCCCCCACGGCGAGCAGCAAACCGGCCGCCGGCAGCGCGGCGACCGCCTCCGGCCAGCCGCGCGGCCGTAGGACGGCGAAGGCCAGTACCACGACCAGCAGGGCTACGGAGAGGACTTCGGCGGCGGCGGTACTCACCGCCCGATCATGGCACGGCTCCCCTGAGCGCCTCGGGCACGGGTGCGGGTGGCCGTGAAGCCGACCGGGACGGGTGCGGGTGGTCGTGGACCGACCGGGACGGGTGCGGGCACCGCCGGTCGCCGGGTTAGGGTCGGAGGATCCGGCCGCCGTCCCCGGGCGGCCCGCGACCCGGTTCCCTGGAGTGGATGATGGCCAAGATCCCCACCGCACTCGTCGCCGCGACCGGCCTGCTCGGCGGCTACGGTACGGCCCGTTGGAGCGGCCGGCGCGAGCTGGGCGGGGTCGTCCTCGCCGCGGCCGGGGCGACCGCCGCCGTCGGGTGGAACCGGCAGGCCGGCACGGGCGCCGCGGTGGCACTGACCGGCCTGTACCTGGCGGCCTTCGGCGGCTCGCACCCGCTGGCGAAGAAGATCGGCGCGTGGCCGGCCGTCCTCACCGTCACGGGTGTGGTGGCCGCCGCCTCGACCGCGGTGACGGCCCGCCGGTAACGCCGCGTCGGCGGGGCCCGCCGGGCCCGGTGGCAGTGCACGAAGGCCGCTCGCCGGTGATCGGCGTGGCCGCCGTGCGCCCGCGCTCAGCCGACCGCCGTGCCGAACCTGGCCTCGAAGGCCGCGCGGTTCGGCGAGACGGGGGTGCGGTCCCAGACCGCGAACACCACCCGGTCGAAGGCGGCTCCGTACTCGGCCAGCCCCGCCTCGAAGGCCTCCGCCACCTGCGCCGGATCGTTGCGGAACACCCCGCAGCCCCACGCCCCGAGGACCAGCTCCCGGACACCGTGCCGGGCGGCCACCGCGAGCACCCGCAGGGCCCGCTCGGCCAGCACGCCGCGCACGTCGGTACCGGCCGAACGCAGCTCCAGCTGGCCCGCGTTGGGCGCCGGAGAGGTCAGGAAGTCGACCTGGTAGGGCTGTCCGAGGAGGGCGCCGTCGTCGCCCCGGAGCACCGGCACGGCGGGCGAGAAGATCACCCGGTGGCTGTAGCGGAGGTCGCTCGACGCCCGGTGCGCCTCGTAGTAGTCGGGCGCCTCCAGCAGGCAGGTGTACAGCAGCGCGCTGCGGCAGACGTCCTCCTCCTGGGCCTTGGCGCCCCGCAGGTAGCCGCCGCCCGGGTTGCGCGCGGACGCGAAGTTGAGCACCCCGACCCGGCTCCCGCCGGCCGCCACCAGCCGCCGGGCGGCCTGCATGCTGCCCTCCGCCGTCACCTCGACCGCCTCGGCCCCTGTCCCCGGTGCCCGCTCGGCCACCAGGGCGGCCAGGGCCTGCGGGGAGTAGGAGACGGTGCCGGCCCGGGCCGCGGCCAGCCCCTCCCGCAGGTCGACCGGCTCGCCACCGGCCGCCCGGTAGCTCCCCCGCTCGGCGATCTGCTCGTTCACCACGGCCACTTGGTGCAGTCTGCTGCTCATGTCCGGAACGGTAGGCGAGCCGGCCCGCCCAGCGCCACCGGTTATTCTCACCTCAAGAACAACGGGCCGGACGCCGGGCGCCGGAGCCCGCGGGCCACAACGCCGACGGGCCCGCCCCACCGAAGTGGAGCGGGCCCGTGGCCTGGTACTACGCCGGCCCGGGGGGCCTAGCGGGCGTCAGTTCTTCCAACGCGGCTTGCGGTCGCCGCCGTTGAAGCTGCCGCCGCGGTCGTCACGGTTGAAGCCACCGGAGCGGCCGCCGCGGTCGTCGCGGTTGAAGCCGCCGCCGGTGCCCTGCGGGCGGCCACCGGAGCGGTGGTCGTCCCGACGGGAGAACGGACGGCTGCTGCTGCCGCGCTCGTCACGGTCGCCGAACGGGCGGGCCGGACGGTCGCCGAAGGAGCGGGCCGGACGGTCGTCACGGTTGAAGCCACCGGAACGGGCCGGACGGTCGTCACGGTTGAAACCGGAGCCACCGCCGCGGTTGTCACGGTCGCCGAAGGAGCGGGCCGGACGGTCGTCACGGTTGAAGCCACCGGAACGGGCCGGACGGTCGTCACGGTTGAAGCCGCCGGAGCGGCCGCCGCGGTCGTCACGGTCACGGTTGAAGCCGCCGGAGCGGCCGCCGCGGTCGTCACGGTCACGGTTGAAGCTGCCCGAACCGCGGCTGTCGCGGCTGTCGCGGTCGCCGTAGGAGGGACGCTCGGTGCGGGCCTCGCGGTAGGCGGGGACGCGCTCCTCCTCGACCGCCGCCGGGGCGACGGTCTCGGTGCCGGCCTCGGCCGCGGCGTCCTCGGTGACGGCGGCCGGGGCCTCGTCCTCGATGCCCAGCTCGGCCCGCTCGCGCGCCGCGCGGGCGGCGAGGCGGTCGGCCTCCTCGCGCAGCTCGGTGGCGCGGCGCTGCGCGCGCTCCAGCTGGCGGGTCATGTCGGCGAGCTCGCGCTCGGCGGCACCGGCGATGCCGGCCGCGCTCTCGGCCTGGACCTCGACGAGCGAGCGGGCGCCGGTGATCCGGGCCACCTCGGCGTCGAAGGCGTGGTCGAGGATGTGGCGGCTGGCGTCGACGCCGGCGTCCTCCATCAGGCGGAACACGCCGCGGCGCTGGTGCGGCAGCACCAGGGTGACGACGGCGCCGGAGCGGCCGGCGCGGGCGGTGCGGCCCGAGCGGTGCAGGTAGTCCTTGTGGTCGCCGGCCGGGTCGACGTTGAGCACCAGGTCGATGTCGTCCACGTGGATGCCACGGGCGGCGACGTCGGTGGCGACGACGACGTTGAGGTAGCCGTCCTTGAAGTCGCCCAGCACCCGGGTACGGGCGCCCTGGGTCATCCCGCCGTGCAGCGCGTCGGCCTTCACGCCGGCCTCGATCAGCTGCTCGGCGACGCGGTCGGCGCCCATCTGGGTGCGGACGAAGATGATCGTCCGGCCCTTGCGGGCGGCGATGGCGTTGGTGATCGGCGCCTTGTCCTTGGGCTTCACCACGAGGATGTGGTGGCTCATGGTGGTGACCGCGCCCTGGGCCGCGTCGACCTCGTGGGTGACCGGGTTCTTCAGGTAGCGCTTGACCAGGCTGTCGATCTCGTTCTCGAGCGTCGCCGAGAAGAGCAGGCTCTGGCCGCCGGACGGCACCTTGTCGAGGATCTCGGTGACCTCGGGCAGGAAGCCCATGTCGGCCATCTGGTCGGCCTCGTCCAGGACGGTGACCATGACCTCGTCGAGCTTGGCGGTGTTGCGGTTGATCAGGTCGCGCAGCCGGCCGGGGGTGGCGACGAGGACGTCGACACCGCGCTCCAGCGCGTAGATCTGGTTCGACATCGAGGTGCCGCCGCAGACGACCTTGAGCTTGAGGCCGAGCACCGAGCCGAAGGGCTCCAGCGCGTCGGCGACCTGCATGGCCAGCTCGCGGGTCGGGACCAGGATCAGGCCGCGGGGGTGCTTCGGCTTGGTACGGCCCTCGGCGCCGGCGATCCGGGTGAGCAGCGGGAGGCCGAAGCTCAGGGTCTTGCCGGAGCCGGTGCGGCCACGGCCCAGCACGTCCTTGCCGGCCAGCGCGTCCGGGATGGTCGCGGCCTGGATCGGGAACGGGGTGGTGACGCCGCGCTTGGAGAGGGCGCGCACCACGTCGTCGTGCAGACCGAGGTCGCCGAACGTGACGGTGGCCTCGGCGGGCTCGACGTCGTCGGCCTCATCGGCCTCGTCGGCGTCGACGCCGTCGATCTCGTCGGTGAAGTCGTCGAGACCGGTCAGCTCGGTGAGCTCGGTCTCGGAGGGGGAAACATCGGCGGCGGACTCGCTCGCGGGCATGGCGAAGCGGGCGTCGTCAACGAGAGACATGCAAAACCTTCCGGAAGTGGCACGCGCCTAAGTCCGGGGTTCTGGTCTCAACCGCCTCTATGCGGTCAGCCACGGATCGCCGGAACGCGCCAAGGGCGCCAGATGGGAATAGGGCGCCAAGCAAATGGTTCAAAGTAACGATCTACTACCATAGACGAACCTGGGGATCATAGGCAAATGCCCTGGCCAGATCGCTAATGGCCGCTCGTCCCCTGGGTCTGCGCCGACGATCCCGAACTGCTGGGCGAGGGCTGCGGGGCGGCGGTGGCCGTCGGGGCGGGCGAGCTGTGATCGGGGGCGGGCGACGGCTGCGGCGGAGCGCTGGGGCCCGCCGCCGGACTGCCCGCCTGCCCGCCACCGGCACCGCCCGCCGCGCCGCCACCGGCACCGCCGCCGGCCGTGGGCGCCGGCGAGAGACCGCCGCCGGCTCCGGGCGTGGCCACCGGGCCGGTCTGCTCCGGCTCCCCCGGCCCGGCCCCCGGCACCGCGACCACGCCCGCCACCGCCGCACCCGGCGGAGCCGCCGCCGGCTCGCCCGGCACCGCGGCCGGGGGCGACATCGTCGCGTCGCCCGCCACCACCGCCGGACGCTCGCTGTGCCCCGTGCCGGCGTGGTTGCCGCCGGCCGCACCGGCCGCCGCTCCGCTCCTGCCCGCCGTACCGACCGAACCGACCGGCAGTGAGCCGCCCTGCCGGTCCGAACTCGGGCCGACCGACATGCAGCCCGTCAGCCCCAGGCCGGCCACCGCCAGCACCGCCGCCGCCCGCGCGGCACCCGCCCGCACCGCGCGGGCCCGCGGCGCGGCCACCCGCGCCGCCAGCACCCGCGCCGGGAACACCGGGAGCACCCCCGCACCCGGAACCGCGGGCGCCCGGCCCGGACCGGCCTCCACGTCACGAACCGCCTGGACCGACCCCATCGAACGAACCGCAGTCACCGAGCTCCCTCTCCTGCCGGCCCGGCCGCCCGCTGCGCACGGCCGTTTCCGGTGCCCAACGCGCCCCGGCCGACGGGGACACGGGCACCCGGCCACGAAGGTCGCGAGGGCATCCGCTCGGCGCAACCCCGCCGGGCCGCCCCGCCGTGGGTTCGGGTGCGACCCAGCCCCGGACGGCCGGAGCCCCGCCGGTGAACGGGCCGCCGGCGGCGCGGACGGGCCGGCGGTGTACGCGCGGACGGCCCGCCGGGGTGGCGGACGGGCCGGGCGCTAACCCCAGACGGCGTGCGCCAGCCCCGTCCCCGCGTACACCGCCGCCAGGCCGGCCGCGATGCTCCCCGCCACGTTGGCCAGCGCGTACCGCCGCACGCCGGTCCCGGCCAGCCGCAGCGTCTCGTACGAGAAGGTCGAGTAGGTGGTGAGCGCACCGCAGAACCCGGTGCCGAGCAGGAGTTGCAGGTGCGAGGAGGCCGCCCCGGCCGCCGCGGCGCCGGTCAGCAGCCCCAGCACCAGACACCCGGTGACGTTCACCACGAAGGTGCCCCAGGGGAACACCGAGTCGTGCCGCGCCTGGACGGCCCGGTCCGTCAGGTAGCGCAGCGGCGCGCCGACCACCGCCCCCGCCACCACCAGCAACCAGTTCATCGGCGCTCCTCCCCAGGTCCGTTCGGCGCGCCGCCGGCCCGGCGCCCGGGCCGGAGCACCTCGCAGCGCTCCAGGGTCACCAGCCCGGCCGGGGCCAGTTCGTCGAGCTCGGGCAGGAACGCCCGCACCCGCTCCTCGGTGTCCACCAGCACCACGGCCACCGGCAGGTCCTCGCCGAGGGACAGCAACCGCGAGGTGTGGATCACCGAGGAGGCGCCGAACCCCTCGATCCCCCGGAAGACGCTCGCCCCGGCCAGGCCCGCGGCGTGCGCCCGGTGCACGATCTCGCTGTACAGCGGCCGGTGGTGCCAGGTGTCGTACTCGCCGACGACGACGGTCAGCCGCAGCGCCGCACCCTCGGGCCCGTCCACCCCGTTCCGGCCGTCCGGGCCGTTCACCCCGTTCAGCCCGTTCGGGTCGTTCACCCCGTTCAGCCCGTTCGGGTCGTTCGGGCCGTTCACCCCGCGCCCCCGGACTCCGGACCGCCACGACCGGACCGCCCGCGGCGACCGACGGCCGGGCGGCGGATCAGCCACCGGGTGAGACCGGCCGCCGCCCAGACGGCGGCCAGCGCCGCGAACAGCGTCAGGCCCAGATAGGCCAGCCCCGCCCCGGGCCGGCCCTCCGCCAGCAGCCGGTGGACGTCCACCGCGTAGGTCGAGAAGGTGGTGAACCCGCCCAGCACACCGGTGCCGAAGAACGGGCGGACCAGCGGATGCACCGGCCGGCCCTCCGTCACCGCCACCAGGAAGACCCCGATCACCGCGCAGCCGGCCACGTTCACCAGCAGCGTCGTCCAGGGGAACTCCTCCGCCCCGCCGGTCGGCCACCACAGCCCCGCCGCGTACCGCGCGGACGCCCCGAGGGCCCCGCCCGCCGCGACCACGCCCACCGCCGGCCAGTGGCCGCGCAGCAGCGGCGGTCGTCGCACCGCGTCCCGCCCGCCCGCGGCCGCCCGCCGCAAGGTCCGCTCCGAACTCATGACCCCATGAAACACCTGCGCCGATCTCCTGGCACCGCGTCACCCCAGAGCCGACAATGAACCGTGGAGATGACCCGGGAAGACTTCGAACTGCTCGTGAGCGACGCCCTCGACCAGATCCCCCCGAAGCTCGCGGCCATGATGGACAACGTCGCCGTCTTCGTCGAGGACGAGCCCGACCCCACCGCCCCGGACCTCCTCGGCCTCTACGAGGGCACCCCCCTCACCGAGCGCGGCGAGTGGTACGCCGGCGTCCTGCCCGACCGGATCACGGTCTACGTGGGCCCGACCCTGCGGCAGTGCGAGACCCGCGAGGACGTGGTCGCCGAGGTCCGCACCACGGTGATCCACGAGGTCGCCCACCACTTCGGCTTCGACGACCACGAGCTGGACGAACTCGGCTGGTCGTGACCCCCGCCCGGCCCCCCGCCGACCCGCCGCCGGGGGCTCCCGGACCCGCGCCACGCCTGCCGGACGAAACCGTTTTGGCGATCCGCCCGGCATCCCATATGCTTCTCGACGTCCCCGAACGCTGGAAACTTCAGAACCGGACAGGCCGCAAGCCCTCATCGTCTAGTGGCCCAGGACGCCGCCCTTTCAAGGCGGTAGCACGGGTTCGAATCCCGTTGGGGGCACGTAGTACCGTAGTGAAGTCGGCATCGCAAGATGCCGAAGCGGATAGGATCCGCACGAGGTCCTGTGGAGCAGTTGGTTAGCTCGCCACCCTGTCAAGGTGGAGGTCGCGGGTTCAAGTCCCGTCAGGATCGCTCGTCCCGCAAGGGACGGTGCAGTACGGCCAGGTAGCTCAGTTGGTACGAGCGTCCGCCTGAAAAGCGGAAGGTCGCCGGTTCGACCCCGGCCCTGGCCACAGCTGCTGAACAGCACGAAGGCCCCACCGAGTCCGCTCGGTGGGGCCTTCTACGTGCCGCGTCCGCCGGTGAGGTCACCGGCCCGGATCTCGCGGTGACCCTGCCGGGCGGTCAGAACTGGCGGCGCTTCCCGGGCCGCTGCTGCCCGGGTTTGCCGAGAGCCCTCCTGAGCTTCTGGGCCTCGTACTGTCGCCCCACGGCGGTCAGCACCGAGGTGAGGTCCTCCGTGAACCTGACGGTGTCGGGGTGATCGTTCCCGAGCACGCGGAGGCTTCGGCTGCGGGTGTCCTTGAGAAGGCCGATCGCCTTCTCGTGGTTTCGGAGGGCGTACAGGGTCACGGCGAGGCTGTGGGCGGAGCGGAGGGTGTCCGGGTGGTCGTCGCCGAGGACGAGGCGACGGCGCTCCAGGACGTCCTGCTTCATCGGAAGCGCTTCGTCGAAGCGGCCCAGCGCGTGCAGGGTCACGGCGAGGCCGTGGGCGGAGTCGAGAGTCTGAGGGTGATCGTCGCCCAGGAGGAGCCGACGGCGCTCCAGGACGTCCTGCTTCATCGGAAGCGCTTCGTCGAAGCGGCCCAGCGCGTCCATGGCCACGGCGAGGCTGTGGGCGGAGTCGAGGGTCTGAGGGTGATCGTCGCCCAGGAGGAGCCGACGGCGCCCCAGGACGTCCGTGTCGACGGGGAGCGCCTCGTCATAGCGGCCCAGCGCGTGCAGCGCCACGGCGAGGCTGTAGGCGGAGTCGAGGGTCTGGGGGTGGTCGTCGCCGAGGACGAGACGGCGGCGCCCCAGGACGTCCTCGACCATCGGGAGCGCCTCGGTGTGCCGGCCCAGGTTGCTCAGGGTCGCGGCGAGGTCGTGGGCGGAGCGGAGGGTGTCGGGGTGGTCCTCGCCGAGGATGAGCCGACGACGCTCCAGGACGTCCTCGACCATCGGGAGCGCCTCGGCGTAGCGGCCCAGGTCGACGGTGGCGTGGGCCAGGTACTGGGCGCAGGTGAGGGTGTCCGGATCGTCCGCACCCGCGGCTTCGGCCCAGACCGGACGGAGTGCGCCGGTGAGTTGGTGGGCGGTTCGGGCCTGTCCGCTCCTCAGCAGGTAGAGGACGGCCTGGGTGAGGGATCGGCGCAGTTGCGGGTGGCCGGTGGTGATGTCCTGGCGATCGGTGAGGTGGGCGGTGAGGGCGGCCCAACGGGGCCAGAGCGTGGGGTTCTCCGGGTCCTCCGGGGTGGCGGCGGTGAGGACTGCGGCGACGTCGTGCTCCGCGGCGGCGGTGTCGGCCGGGCCGGTCTGGTCGCGGAGGATCGCCTGGGTGAGGCGGTGGATCTGGAAGGCCTCGTGGTCAACGCGGGCGAGGCCGTAGCGGGCGAGCGCCTGCAGGGCGGTCTGGGGCCACATGAAGTCGTCCGGGTCCACGGTGACGGTGGTCAGACGATCGCGGGCGGTCTCCAGCCAGGCGGTGGGGATGGGCTCGGGGCCGAAGAAGGCGCCCAGGCGCAGTACCGCGGCGGCCTCGGGGTGGTCGTTGGCCAGGCGGGTGGTGGCGATGTCCACCGTGGCGGCGAGCGGGGCCGGGTACCCCTGGGGAAGGCCGTTCCGCAGCAGACTCGCGGTTCTTTCGGTGAGCAACCGGCGGTAGCGGTCGGGGGTCATGCCCGTGGTGATCACGCCGGCGGCCTGGGCGAGGGCGAGCGGGAGATCGCCGAGGGCGTCCGCGAGGACCTCCGCGTGATCGCGGGCCAGACCGGGGGCGCGGGCGGTGAGGTAGGCCAGTGACTCGGCCCGGGTGAACACGCCGAGGTCGAGGCTGCGGACGCTCCCCGCCCAGTCGGGATTGCGGGAGGTGATGAGGACGTGGCCCGGCCCGCCGGGCAGCATCGACTCGAAGGCCTCGGGGTCCTCGGCGTTGTCGAGGATGATCAGCCAGCGGTCACGGGTGCGCAGGTGTTCCAGCAGGGTGCGCGCGTTGTGCTCGGCACCGGCGTCGGGCTTGGCCAGGCCCAGGCGGGTGGCCAGTTCGTTGTAGCGGACGGCGAGTTGGTCGGACTGCTCGGCGTCGATCCACCACACGATGTCGTACTGGCTGGCGAACCGGTGAGCGTACTCCAGGGCGATCTGGGTCTTGCCGATGCCACCGAGGCCGTGCAGCGCCTGCACCACGGCCTGCCGGCCTCCCAGCAGCCCGTCCCGCACCTGCCCGAGCTGTTCCTCGCGCCCGGTGAAGTGAGGATTGCGCCGCGCCACCCTCCACGCCTGCGGCATGCCGACGCTGCTGGGCAGTCGCGGCGTCCGGCCGTCGGTCGGGGAGCCCGCCACGGTCACCGCGCCGGACGCGGGGCCGCCCGGGAAACCGGGCGCGGTGAGCGGGACGGTGGGTCCGTTGACGGCCTCCAGCAGGGCCGCCCGCGCAGCGGACTCGTCCAGGCCGTGCAGGTCCTTGCGGAGGACGGCGGACACCATGTCAGGGATGTCCGCACTGGTGAGGGGCTCGATCGTGACGGGGACCAGCCGCTCCCGGTTCGCCACGACGGAGGTCCACTCCTCGCCGGTCCACCGCCCCGGAGCGAAGTAGTTGTTGGAGAACAGGGCGACCACCGCGTCGGCCTGCTCCAGGGCGGCGGTCATCCGCGTGACGAAGTTGTCCCCGGTGCGCCAGTCCCACACGTCCAGCTCGACCCGGTGCCCCCCGTCCCGCAGCTGCCAGGCCACCCACTCGGCCCACACCCGATCAGGTCCCGCGTAGCTCACGAAGACCGACCGCGCCCCTGCAACCATCCCCGCCCACTTCCCGACGATCACGCCGCCATCGCACTGCCCCAATCATTCTGCGCTTGCGTCGACGAGCGGCACGATTCGTGGAAATCGCAGTAACTCGGTCGGCGGATCAGGAGTTACCGCGGGCGCCGAGGAGCGGGGATGCGAATCCCGAACCTGCACGCGGGTCCGAGCCTCCGGCGCCTGGGGGGCGCGGCGACGAGGCGTCGGGCCGCCTGAACTCCGGCGGAGCGGCGGCCGGCGGGCTGCCCCGACCGCCGCCCCCGTACGGGCCGCACCGGCCCCGTCCCGGACTACGCTGAGATGCGGTCCGGCGCACCCAGGAGGCATCGCGCATGGACCCGGAGCACTTCGCACTCCTCGAAGAGGCCCGCAGGAGCCTGCCCGACGGGTTCAAGGTCGAGCTGTCGGGCGACACCATCGTCATGACGGTCAGCCCCTCCGGCATCCACCAGCGGAACCTTCTGATGGGGATCCCGCTGTACCTGCTGATCGACGCCCGGCAGAAGACCGTGACGCTCTTCAGCCGTCCCGACGGCACGAGGTACCACCGCCGCGAGGACATCGAGTTCGGGGAGACGCTGCACATCCCCGAGCCGTTCGACTTCGACCTGGTCACGACCGAACTGCTCCCGTACTGATCCACGCCGACGCACGACGGGACGTCGGCTTCGAGCCTACGGCGACGCCGGTGGGCGGTGGCGATCCGAGGACGAGCAGCAGCGGAGACGGCTCCACGACCGGCGCCGCGGCGTGAAACCGTCCTCGGTCAGCGCTTCTTGCGGCCACGCTTCTTCTGTTTCTGCGACCCCAGCACGCGCTGCGCCTCGTAGTGCCTTCCCGCCTTGATCAGTGCGCCGGCGAGGCTTTGGGCAGCTTTCACGGTGTCAGGGTGCTTGTCACCGAGGATGCGTCGGCGACGGTTCAGAACATCTTCAAGAAGTCGGACCGCCCCTGCGTGATCCCGCAGGGTGATGAGCGTGATGGCGAGACTGTGGGCGGAATGGAGTGTGTCGAGGTGGTCGTCGCCCAGCGCACGGCGGCGCCGGGCGAGCGTGTCCTCGTCCATGCGGCGCGCCTCGGCAAACTTCCCGAAGTTGTGCAGGCTGATGGCGAGGCTGTGAGCGGAACTAAGAGTGTCGGGGTGGTCGTCGCCCAGCGCACGGCGGCGCCGGGAAAACGTGTCCTCCTTGATGCGGCGGGCCTCGACATGCTCACCCAGGTCCTTCAGGGTGATGGCGAGGCCGTGGGCGGATCTGAGTGTGTCGGGGTGGTCGTCGCCGAGGGCGCGGCGGCGGCGGGCGAGCGTGTCCTCGTTCATCCGGCGGGCCTCGGCATGCTCACCCAGGTTGTTCAGGGTCACGGCGAGGCTGTGGGCGGAATGGAGTGTCTCGGGATGGTCGTCGCCGAGGGCGCGGCGGCGCCGGGCAAGCGTGTCCTCGTTCATCCGGCGGGCCTCGACATGCTCACCCAGGTAGGTCAGGGTGGCGGCGAGGCTGTGGGCGGAATGGAGTGTCTCGGGATGGTCGTCGCCGAGGGCGCGGCGGCGCCGGGCAAGCGTGTCCTCGTTCATCCGGCGGGCCTCAACATGCTCACCCACGTTGTTCAGGGTGGCGGCGAAGCTGTTGGCGGATTGCAGGGTGTCGGGGTGGCCCTCACCCAGGACACGTCGGCGCCGGGCGAGCGTGTCCTCCTTGATGCGGTGCGCCTCGCTCTCCTCCCCGAGGTTGTTCAAGATCACGGATAGGTCATTGGCGGATTGCAGGGTGTCGGGGTGGTCGTCGCCCAGGACACGGCGGCGCCGAGCAAGCGTGTCCTCACCTACGCGGCGTGCCTCGGCAAGCTCGCCGACGTCATACGTGGCGTGGCCGAGGAACTGCGCAGCGGTGAGGGTGTCGGGGTGGTCCGGGCCGAGGTCGGTCTCCCACGCTTCGTGGAGTGTGGCGGCGAGGTCGCGGGCGGGGCGTGACTGGCCGCCTCTGATCAGGTAGTGGGTGGCGTCGAGGATGATCTGCCGCAGCGTCGGCTGCCCGGCCGGTTCGAGGTGGGGTGCGGTGAGGTGCGGTGTGAGGGCCGCCCAGTCGGGCCAGGTCTGCGGGTCCTGGGGGTCGCCGGGGTGGGCGGTGGCCAGGAGGGTGGTGGTGTCGGCCCGGATGGCTGCGGCTTGTTCGGGTGTGGTCTGGTCGCGGAGGACGGCTTGGGTGAGGCGGTGGATCTGGAAGCTTCGGTGGTCGATGCGGGCCAGGGCGCGGCGGGCCAGGGGTTGGAGGGCGGAGCGGGGCCACAGGAGGTCGTCGGGGTCGCCGAGGACGGTGGTCAGCTGTGGGCGGGCCTTCTCCAGCCAGGCGGTGGGGACGGGTTCGGGCCCTAGGAAGGCGCCCAGGCGTAGCAGGGCTTCGGCGTCGGGGTGGTGTTCGGCCAGGCGGTCGGTGGCGATGGTGACGCTGGCGGCGACGGAGAGCGGGTAGCCGGGGGCGTCGCCTTCCTTCAGGAGCCGTGCGGTGTTGGTGGTGAGGAGTCGGTGGTAGTTGTCCAGGGTGGTGCCGGTGCCGATGACGCCGGCTGCCTGGGCCAGTGCGAGGGGGAGGTCGCCGAGGTCGTGGGCGAGGCCGTCGGCCTGTTCGGGGGTGATGCCGGGGATGCGGGTGGTGAGGTAGGCCTGGGAGTCGCTGCGGGTGAAGACGTCCAGGCCGGTCTGGTGGGCGATGCCCGTCCAGTGCGGGTTGCGGGAGGTGATCAGGGTGTGGCCGGGGCCCTGGGGGAGCCATTCCTCGATCTGGCCGGGGGCTTCGGCGTTGTCGAGGACGATCAGCCAGCCGCCACGGCCGCTCAGGTGGTTCAGAAGAGTACGGGCGTTGTGTTCCGTTCCGGCGGCGGGCTTGGCGATGCCCAGGCGCTCGGCGAGTGCGGCGTAGCTGCTGGGGATCTGGTCGGCCTGCTCGGCGTCGATCCACCAGATGACGTCGTACTGGCCGGCGAAGCGGTGGGCGTACTCCAGGGCGAGTTGCGTCTTGCCGATCCCGCCCATCCCGTGCAGTGCCTGGACGACCGTCTGGTGCCCGTCGAGCAGTCCCTCGCGCAGCCGGATCATCTCGGCCTCGCGGCCGGCGAAGTCGGGGTTGCGCCGCCGCACGTTCCACGTTCCGGGCAGGCCGGTGCTGCCGGGAAGCCGTGGCTGGTCCGCGGTCGACCGGACGGCTTCCGTAGCCGGGGTGGTTCCGGGGAAGCCGACGGGGCCGCGAGGGCCGGCGGGGCCGTGGACGGCGTCGCGCAGGGCTGCGAGCGCGCCGGTCTCGTCCAGTCCGTGCAGTTCTCGGCGGAGCCGGGCGCTGAGGATGTCGGGGATCCTGCCGGTGGCGAGCGGGGCGATTTCCAGCGGAACGAGTCGGTTCTGGCTGGCGATCGTGGCGGTCCACTCGATCTGGGTCCAGCGCTCGGGGGCGAAGTAGGCGTCGGAGAACAGGGCGACGACCGCGTCCGCCCGCTCCAGGGCCTCGTTCATGCGCAGGATGAAGTCGTCCCCGGTGCGCCAGTTCCACCGGTCCAGCTCCACGCGGTGGCCGGCCTGCTTCAGCTGCCAACCGACCCACTCGGCCCACAGCCGGTCCGGCCCGGCGTAGCTGATGAAGAACTGCTGGGCGATGTCGGCCACCCTTGTCCCCTGCGTCTAGACGATCACGGTCACACAGCTGCAGAGGCAATGATTCCCCCTGCGGGGTGCGCAGGTCGGTGGATCGGGAAGATGGCCGCGGGAGTGAGCGGTTGACGTCCTGGCTCTACGAAGTGACGACCCGTCCGGCCTCACGAAAGCCCGCCTCCGAGCCCGCGATCGTTCCGGCGAGGCCGCCCGCCTGGCCCGGTCGCGGGGTGCCGCGTCGACGAATGCCGACGCCCCCGCAGCGAATCGCTCGGGGGCGTTGTCCGTACCGGCCGAGCCGGTACGCCGGAGAACCTCCGCCGGCCGGCGCGATCGGCGCGCCGACCGGCGGAGGGGGTGATCAGGCCTGCGGCGAGCGGCGGCGCGAGACGACGACCGCGCCGGCGCCCAGCACGACGGCCGCGCCGGCGGCGCCGGCGAGCTGCCCGAGCGGGGCGGTCGCGCCGGTGGCGGCCAGCGAGCCGCCGGCGACCCGGGTGCCCGTCGTGGTGCCCGCGGTCGAGGTGGTCGCCGTGGTCGCCGTGCCGGTGTTGGCGGTGGTCGCGGAGGCGGGGACCACGGTGGTGCCCGTGGTGCCGGTGCCGGCGTTGCCGTGGGCAGCCTCGGCAGCGGCCTTCGCGGCGGCCTCGTCCTTGGCGCGGGCCGTGAACTGGCCCTCCTTCAGGAAGGCCCGGACGTCCGTGATGGCGCCGTTGAGCGCGGCGGTGCCGGCCTTCCGGACCTCGGGGCCGCCGGCCTCGATGATCTGGGAGACGTGGATCCGGTCGTCGCTCGCCCGCAGCGGCTCCAGCTCGGACTTGAGGAAGTGCTCGACCTCCGCGGCGGTGCCGGCCTGCGCCTTCGCCGCCGCCTCCCGGACGTGCCGGCCGGTGCTCGGGTCATCGAGGATCCGCTGGACCTCGGCGCGGTTCTCGTCCTCGGCGCGGGCCACGAACTGCCCGGTCTTCAGGAACGCGCGGACGTCCTCGATGGTGCCGGACATCGCGGTGTTGGCGGCCTTCTGCACCGCCGGGCCACCGCGGAACATGATCTGGCTGAGCAGGACCCGGTCGTCGTGCTCCGCAGCGTTCTTGACCCCCACCTTGAGGAACTGCTCGACCTCCGCGGCGGTGCCGGCGAGCGCCTTCTCCGCGCCCTCGCGCACACCCGGCCCGCTGTTCGGGTCGTCGAGGATCCGCTGGACCTCGGCCCGGTTCTCGTCCTCCGCGCGGGCCACGAACTGCCCCACGTTCAGGAAGGCGCGGAACACCTCGATGTCGTCCGACTCGAAGGCGGCGAAGCCGGCCTTCTTCAGGACCGGACCGGCGCCGTTCGTGAGCCGCAGGATCGCGATCCGCGCGTCGTCCCGGCGGATCCGGTCCACCTCGGCCGCGAGGAAGTGCGCCCGGTCCGCCGGGGTGCCGGCGAGCACGATCGCCACCTGCTCGCGGAGGTAGTTGCTCGGGGCCGTGATCAGGTAGTCGTTCGGGTAGACGAGCAGCTTCTCGATCGCCGCCCGGTTCTCCTCGTCCACCTTCGTCCCGGCCGGGTCGGCCTGCTCCTGCCCCGCGGGGGCGCTGTCGGCGAGCGCCGGGGTGGCGCCGAAGGCGATGGGTGCGGCGGCCGTGGCGAGGAGGACGGCAGTGGCGAGCGAACGACGGATCTTCAACGGTCCCCCGGGATCTGAATACGAGTGAGCTCCGCCGCGACTGGACAGCGGCCGGCCGAGTGATCGTATAGCGACGACACCGGAACGGCGAACACGTTTCCGCCACGTCCTACTCATCGGGAACCGTCGAACGTGAGCACGACGCGGTGCCGGCGACCGGCCGCACCCCCGCCGTTCAGGAGCGCCGGGCACCACTCAGGGACGCCGGGCGCCGATCGCCCCGGCGGGCGGGCGGCGGGGCGCCAGGCCGTGGCGGGTGCGGGGCTGCAGGGCCGCCCGGAGGGTCGGGGCGAGGATCCTGCGGATCTCGGCCGAGGTGGGGCGCGCGAGGGTGGGGAGCGGGTTGAGGTAGCGGGTGAAGATCAGGCCGCCGATGACGGTCACGGCGGCGGCGGCCCGCTCGGTGGCGTCGGGGCCGCCGAGATATTCAGCGATCCTGGCCAGCACCTCCTGGTCCAGGTACTCCCGGAAGACCCGCATCACGTCCTCGTTCTGCACCGCCAGCTCGTTGAAGGCCGTGTCGTCCCAGAGGTCGGTGACGGCCCGCAGCAGGCGGTCCGGCAGGCCGGCCGGGTCGCCCGCCAGCGCGGGGGCCAGGGCGAGCGACCGGGCGCACTGGACCTGCGTGACCACGCCGAACAGGCCCTGCTTGGAGCCGAAGTGGTAGCTGATCAGGGCCGAGTCGACGCCCGCCTCGGCGGCGATCGCCCGGACGGTCGTGCCGCGGTAGCCGTGCTGCAGGAACAGGCCGCGGGCGGCCTCGACGATGAGCTCCCTGGTCGGCGGATTGCCGCGCGGGCGGCCTCTGGATTTATTCATCACGGTGGAATATCGCGGCCCGCCCCGGCAGTGTCAAGGCGTCCAGAGCCCCGGAACCGCCGGGGCGGGGTGAGGGAGTGATCGCATGCGTATCGTCGTTCTCGGCGCCACCGGCCCGACCGGCCGTGAGCTCACCGGGCAGGCGCTGGCCGCCGGCCACCAGGTCACCGCGGTGTCGCGGCGCGCCGCGAGCCTGCCGGCCGCGGCGGGGCTCACCGCGGTCGGCGCGGACGCCACCGACCCGGACGCGCTCGACGCGGTGGTGCGGGGCAGTGACGCCGTCGTGTCCGCACTGGGCGTGCCACCCGGGCGCCGGCCCGTCGACCTCTACTCGTCGGCCACCCGGAACGCCCTCGCGGCGATGGGGCGGCACGGGGTGAAGCGGCTGCTGGTGGTCAGCTCCAGCGTCACCGATCCGCACTGGCGCCCCAGCGGGGCCCTCTTCTTCAACCACGTCCTGGACCCGTACGTGAACCGGGTGATCGCCCGGACCGCGCACGAGGACATGCGCCGGATGGAGGCGCTGCTCACGGACAGCGACCTGGACTGGACGATCGCCCGGCCGTCCGGGCTCTTCGACCACCCGGTGGTGACGGACTACCAGGTGGCCGAGAACAGCGGCGACGGGGTGTTCACCGCACGCGCCGACCTCGCCGCGGCGATGCTGCGGGAGCTCGCCGGGGGGCGTTTCGTCCGCCGGGCCATGGGCGTGGTCACGACGGCGGTGAAGCCCGGCATCCCCCGGCTGATCTGGCGGGAGGCCACCCGGAAGAAGTGACGGCCGCGGGCCCCAGGCGGGCTTCCCCGACGGCAACGGACTTCCGGGGGGCTGCTTCCCCGACGGCAACGGACTTCGGGGGGCTTCCCCGACGGCCGCGGAATGTCCCGGGAGCGGGCGGCAACCTTTCCCCGGACGGCGGCAACTGAGGACCGGACAGCACCCCCTCACCGTTAGGACCCCCCTCACGTGTCTGCCTCCCCGCACCGCCGTTCCCCCTCCCGCCGGCGCCTCGCCGTCCTCGGCGCCGCCCTGCTGACCGCCGTCGGCCTGGGCTCGGTGCCACTGGTCGTCAGCGCGCAGGCGGCCGCCGCCGACCTCGGCCACGCCGTCCTGCCGGCCGCTGACGGCTGGGCCGCGAGCGGCTCGGGCACCACCGGCGGCAAGGCCGCCGACGCGGCGCACGTGTTCACCGTCTCCACCCGGGCGGAACTGGCGAGGGCGCTCAAGGCCGGTCCGGCCGACGCACCGCGGATCATCCAGGTCCGGGGGGTCGTCGACGCCAACACCGACGACGCGGGCAAGGCGCTGACCTGCGCGGACTACGCCTCCGGAACGGGGTACTCGCTGACCGCCTACCTGAAGGCGTACGACCCGGCCTCCTGGGGCCGCTCCAAGCTGCCGTCCGGCTCGCAGGAGAGCGCGCGGGCCGCCGCCCAGGCCCGGCAGGCGGCCCGGGTGGTGCTCTCCGTGCCGTCCCGCACCACCATCGTGGGGGTGCCCGGCACCGGTGCGACGATCACCGGCGGCAGCCTCCAGGTGAAGGGCGCGGACAACGTCGTCATCCGCAACCTCACCTTCGGCGACACCCGGGACTGCTTCCCGCAGTGGGACCCCATCGACGGCTCCTCGGGGAACTGGAACTCCGCCTACGACGCGGTGACGCTGCGCGGCTCCACCCACGTGTGGGCCGACCACAACACCTTCGGCGACGGCCCGCACTACGACCGGTCGAACCCCTCCTACTTCGGGCGGGAGTACCAGGTGCACGACGGCGCGCTCGACATCACCAACGCCTCGGACCTGGTGACGGTGGAGTACAACCGCTTCACCAACCACGACAAGACCATGCTGATCGGCAGCAGCGACTCCGACCACGGGCTGCGGGTCACCCTGCACCACAACGTGTTCCAGGGCGTCGTCCAGCGGGCGCCGCTGGCCCGGGTCGGCCGGATCCACCTGTACGACAACTACTACGAGACGGCGGAACTGAACGGGTACGCCCACAGCTACAGCATCAACTCCCGAGCCGGCGCCCAGGTCGTGGCCCAGAACAACTACTGGGCCCTGTCGTCGGACCGGAAGGCCTCGCAGCTGCTCAGCGGGGACGGCACCGGCGCGGTGGCGGGTGGCGGGAACCTGGTGAACGGGCAGCCGACCGACCTGGTGGCCGCGTACAACGCCGTCAACTCGAAGAAGATCAGGACGACCGTGGACTGGACCCCCACGCTGACCGCCGGCCTCCAGCCCGCCGCCGGCCTGCCCGCCGCGCTCGCCAGGACGGCGGGTGCGGGCGTGCTCACCGCGTCCGGCACCTTCGCCCGGTAGGGCCGCCGCCGCGCGGGCGGGCCACCGCCCGCGAGCCCGGACCACCCGGTCACCGTCCCGGGCCCGCCCGCCTTCGCAGGCCGGGCACCTCACACGGAGAGGTCTCCTCCGGCATGGCCGCCGACGACGCATCCGCGGAGTTCCACGACTTCTTCGAGCGCCACTACGCCGAGCTCGCCCGGCTCGCCCAACTCCTGACGGGCGAGCCGGACACCGCCGACGACCTCGCCGCGGACGCGCTGGTCGCGCTCTGGCACCGCTGGGACCGGGTGCGGGCGGCCGGGCATCCGGTCGCCTACGCCCGCGGCGTGGTCGCCAACCTGGCCCGCGGCCGGATCCGC
Organism: Kitasatospora sp. NPDC057015; assembly: GCF_042673745.1. Taxonomy (NCBI): domain Bacteria; kingdom Bacillati; phylum Actinomycetota; class Actinomycetes; order Kitasatosporales; family Streptomycetaceae; genus Kitasatospora; species Kitasatospora sp. NPDC057015. The sequence goes on along the minus strand of NZ_JBHUSG010000007.1, from coordinate 187,655 downwards.
AGCGCCGTACGCGAGCGCCGGCGGGTCACGCTGTTCTGGGCGCGGCGGGCCGACCCCTCGGACGGTCCGGACGTCGCGGCCGTGGTGGACGTCCGCGCGGCGCTGAGCCGGCTGCCGTTCCGCAAAACGGACCTGCGTCGTGCTGCGGCACGCCTTCGACCTCTCGGAGAAGGACACCGCGCTGGCCCTCGGGATATCGGTCGGTACGGTGAAGAGCCAGACCTCCAAGGGCATGGCCGAGTTGGAACGGATGCTGGGCGGGCGCCCCGCCGAAGAGCTGGTGGGGAGGAGGACCTGATGGACGAGGACCTGCGCGCACGGCTGCGCGAGGCGGCGGCGGCCCACCGGCCCGACCGGGCCCGGATGCTCGCCCGGGTGGAGCGCGGCACCTCCCCGGGGGCCCGGCCGGGGCGCCCGCGGCCCCGGTCCGCCGGCCCGGCGTCCTGGCCGAGGGTCCTGGTGGCCACGCTCGCCACCGCCGGGACCCTGGTGGCGGGCGGGTTCGCGGTGGCCTCCGTCGTCCGGGGCCAGGCCCCCCGGCCGGGAACGGTCACCGGACCCACCGCCCCGACCCGGACCCCGGCCCCGGTGCCGCCGACGACCTCCCCTCCACCGTCCTCGCCGTCCTCACCGACCTCCGTGGCCACCCCGGCCACCCCGGCCCCGCCGTCCCCCACCGCCTCATCCGCGGCCCCGTCCACGCCCACCACGCCGGCCGGCGGGCCCCCGCCCGGCAGCCCGCACACCACGGACGGCCCGCTCTGGGCGGACGGCTCGGTGGACCCGAGCAGCACCGGCACCCGCGCGCAGAGCAACGTGACGATCAAGACCCGTACCCCGCTCACCTCGCTGACCGTGGAACTGCGGATCCCGCAGACCGGCGGCGTCCAGGACGCCGGCACCGTCCAGACCCTGCCCGCCGCCGACTTCACCGTGGCCGTGCGCCGGGAGGGCGACGTCCTCGTCTACCGGTGGACCCTCCGGGCCGGCCGGACCGTCCCGGTCGGGCAGCACCTCTTCGCCGGCCGGTACGACCACGCGCCGGGCGGACGGGACGCCAAGGACGACACCTACCGCGCCGACGCCGGGACGGCCGACACCGGCGCCTCGGTCTGGGGCGACTTCGCCCCCACCCGGTGAGGCCGGCCGCGCCGCTGCGGCTCCCGGTGGCCGGCGCGCCCGGCCGGCCCGGGGCGCCGGTGCGGTGGGCGTTCGCTACTCGGACCCGGGGGCTGTGACACTGGAGGGGCTCGAAAACTGAGGTGCGCGCCGCCGCACCTCCTTGCGAACCTAGAGGGATGCCCGCAGTGAGTTCTCCCGTAGCCCAGTCCGCCGACGCCCCCGACGGCGGCCTCAGCAAGGGTCCCGACCGGGGGCCCGGCATCGGTGAGCTGGCCGCCCGCCTGCCCGAGCTGACCCTGCGCGACCAGCAGCGGATCGGCCGCCGGCTGGAGGGCGCCCGGCGGGTCCGCAAGCCCGAGGCCTGGCAGAAGGTCGCCGCCGAGATCGCCTCGGACATCGACCGCGCCGAGCTGCGGGTCGAGCAGCGCCGCAGCGCCGTCCCGGAGATCACCTACCCCGCCGAGCTGCCGGTCAGCCAGAAGAAGGACGACATCCTGGCGGCGATCCGCGACCACCAGGTGGTGATCGTGGCCGGTGAGACGGGCTCCGGGAAGACCACCCAGATCCCGAAGATCTGCCTGGAGCTGGGCCGCGGCGTCAAGGGCCTGATCGCCCACACCCAGCCGCGCCGGATCGCCGCCCGCACGGTGGCCGAGCGGGTGGCCGAGGAGCTGCACACGCCGCTCGGCGAGGCGGTCGGCTGGAAGGTCCGCTTCACCGACCAGGTCGGCCCGGACACCCTGGTCAAGCTGATGACGGACGGCATCCTGCTGGCCGAGATCCAGACCGACCGCGAGCTGCGCCAGTACGACACCCTGATCATCGACGAGGCGCACGAACGCAGCCTCAACATCGACTTCATCCTCGGGTACGTCAAGCAGCTGCTGCCCCGCCGCCCCGACCTCAAGGTCGTCATCACCTCGGCGACCATCGACCCGGAGCGCTTCGCCAACCACTTCGGCGACGCCCCGATCATCGAGGTCTCCGGCCGGACGTACCCCGTCGAGGTCCGCTACCGCCCGATCCTGGACGAGGGCGACGAGGACGGCGAGGACGAGCGCGGCGACGTGGACCGCGACCGCGACCAGATCCAGGCGATCTGCGAGGCCGCCGAGGAGCTGCAGGCCGAGGGGCCGGGCGACATCCTGGTCTTCCTCTCCGGTGAGCGGGAGATCCGCGACACCGCGGACGCCCTCAACAAGCTGAAGCTGAAGTTCACCGAGGTCCTCCCGCTCTACGCCCGGCTCTCCTCCGCCGAGCAGCACCGGGTGTTCCAGCGCTCCTCCAGCCGACGGATCGTGCTGGCCACCAACGTCGCGGAGACCTCGCTCACCGTCCCGGGCATCAAGTACGTGATCGACCCGGGCACCGCCCGGATCTCCCGCTACAGCCATCGCACCAAGGTGCAGCGGCTGCCGATCGAGGCGGTCAGCCAGGCCAGCGCCAACCAGCGCAAGGGCCGCTGCGGCCGCACCTCCGACGGCATCTGCATCCGGCTGTACTCGGAGGAGGACTTCCTCTCCCGGCCCGAGTTCACCGACGCCGAGATCCTGCGCACCAACCTGGCCTCGGTCATCCTGCAGATGACGGCGGCCGGGCTCGGCGACATCGCGGCCTTCCCCTTCCTGGACCCGCCGGACTCGCGCAACATCAAGGACGGCGTCAACCTGCTGCACGAGCTGGGCGCCCTCGACCCGGCCGAGAAGGACCCGCGCAAACGCCTCACCCCGCTGGGCCGGCAGCTCGCCCAGCTGCCGGTGGACCCCAGGATGGCCCGGATGGTCCTGGAGGCGGACAAGAACGGCTGCGTCCGGGACGTGATGGTGATCGCCGCCGCCCTCTCCATCCAGGACCCCCGCGAGCGCCCCACCGAGAAGCGCCAGGCCGCCGACGAGCGCCACCGCCGCTTCAACTCCGAGACCTCCGACTTCCTCGCGTACCTGGCCATGTGGCGCTACGTCAGGGAGCAGCAGAAGGAGCTCTCCTCCTCGGCCTTCCGCCGGATGTGCAAGTCCGAGTTCCTGAACTACCTGCGGATACGGGAGTGGCAGGACGTCTACACCCAGCTGCGCACGGTCGCCAAGCAGCTCGGGGTCACGATCGAGGAGCCCCACCCCGACGCGGAGCCGGACGCGGACCGGATCCACCAGTCCCTGCTGGCCGGCCTGCTCTCGCACATCGGGCTGTACGACGTGGAGAAGCGCGAGTACGCCGGTGCGCGCGCCGCCCGGTTCGCGGTGTTCCCCGGGTCGGGCCTGTTCAAGAAGCCGCCGCGCTGGGTGATGTCGGCCGAGCTGGTGGAGACCTCGCGGCTCTGGGCCCGGATCAACGCCAGGATCGAACCGGAGTGGGTGGAGCCGCTGGCCGGCCACCTGATCAAGCGCAGCTACAGCGAGCCGCACTGGGAGAAGAAGGCCGGCGCGGTGCTGGCCTACGAGAAGGTGACCCTGTACGGGATGCCGATCGTCGCCCAGCGCAAGGTCAACTACGGCCGGATCGACCCGGAGCTCTGCCGCGAGCTGTTCATCCGCAACGCGCTGGTCGAGGGCGACTGGGAGACCCACCACGACTTCTTCGCGGCCAACCGCCGGATGCTCGGCGAGGTCGAGGAGCTGGAGAACCGGGCCCGCCGCCGGGACATCATGGTCGACGACCAGACCCTCTTCGACTTCTACGACGCCCGCCTGCCCGAGGACGTCGTCTCCACCCGGCACTTCGACTCCTGGTGGAAGAAGACCCGCCACGACCAGCCCGACCTGCTCAACTTCGAGAAGTCGATGCTGATCAACGACGCGGCCGGCGGCGTCACCGAGGAGGACTACCCGGACTACTGGCAGCAGGGCAAGCTGCGCTTCAAGCTCACGTACCAGTTCGAGCCGGGCAGCGACGCGGACGGCGTGACGGTGCACATCCCGCTGCCGGTGCTCAACCAGGTCACCTCCGAGGGCTTCGACTGGCAGATCCCGGGGCTGCGGGAGGAGCTGGTCACCGCCTACATCCGGGCCCTGCCGAAGGCGGTGCGCCGCAACTTCGTGCCGGCGCCGGACTTCGCGCGGGCCGCGCTGCGCCAGGTGAGGGAGCGCCAGGCGGCCGGGATCTTCGGGTCCGCCGAGCCGTTGCTGCCCTCGCTGGAGCACATCCTGCGCCGGCTGACGGCGGTCACCATCCCGCCGGAGGCCTGGGACGACGAGCGGGTGCCCGAGCACCTCAAGGTCACCTTCCGGGTGGTGGACGGCAAGCGGAAGCTCGCGGAGTCCAAGGACCTGGAGGAGCTGCGGCTGAAGCTGAAGCCCAAGCTCAAGGAGACGCTCTCCTCGGCGGCCTCCGGCCAGGGCATCGAGCAGAGCGGGCTGACGGCCTGGCCGGCCTCCCTCCCGGTGCTCCAGCGGACCTTCGAGCAGCGCTCGCGCGGCCACTCGCTGCGCGCCTACCCGGCCCTGGTGGACGAGGGCGCGACGGCGGGGGTGAAGCTGTTCGACACCGCCGAGGCCCAGGAGGCGGCCATGTGGGCCGGTACCCGCCGGCTCCTGATGCTGACCACCAACTCGCCCGCCAAGTCGATCCAGGGCCGCCTGGGCAACCAGGCCAAGCTCGCCCTGTCGCACAACCCGCACGGCTCGGTCCCGGCCCTGTTCGAGGACATCGTGGCCTGCGCCACCGACCGCCTGATGGAGGCGGCCGGCGGCCCGGCCTGGGACGAGGCGGCCTTCGGCAAGCTCTTCGACAAGGTGCGGGCCGACCTGTACGAGGTCTCGGCGGACACCACGCTGAAGACGGCGACGGCGCTGATCGCCTTCCACAAGGCCTCGACCCGGCTGAAGACGGTGAGCAGTCCGGTCCTGCTGACGGCGGTGAACGACATCCGGCTGCACCTGGCCTCGCTGGTGCACCCCGGCTTCGTCACCGACACCGGCTGGCGCCGGCTGGGCGACCTGAAGCGCTACCTGCTCGCGGTGGACCGCCGGCTGGAGGCGCTGCCCAACCACCCGCAGCGGGACGCCCAGCAGCTGCTGAAGGTGCAGCAGGTGCAGCGGGCCTACGGCGAGCTGCTGGCGGCGGTGCCGGCCGGGCGCCGGCCCACCCCGGAGGTCCGGCAGATCCGCTGGATGATCGAGGAGCTGCGGGTCAGCTTCTTCGCCCAGTCACTGGGCACGCCGACCCCCGTCTCCGAGAAGCGGATCATGAAGGCGATGGAGGCGGCGCAGGCGACGCTGTGAGCTGCGGAGGGCCCTCGGGAGCCGGTTCGACCTGGGGGCCCACCATGCAGTACGATCTGTCTTGTTCGCAGCGCAAGCCGGCGGACGACAGAGTGAAAATCTGGTCCTGTGGAGCAGTTGGTTAGCTCGCCACCCTGTCAAGGTGGAGGTCGCGGGTTCAAGTCCCGTCAGGATCGCAGTAGACAAGAGGCCCGGAACCGCGAGGTTCCGGGCCTCTTGCGTTTGACGTCCGGTCAGCCCGTGCCGGCCCGTGCCACCCTGCGTCAGCCCTGGCCGGTCAGCCCGGTTCCACTGCTCGGCAGGAGTCGGCGGGGGTCGGTGATGGTCCCCGGGGGTCCGCGGGGGTCGACGGGCCCCGGCACGGCCGTCGGGCCGCCCGGAGGTGCCGGGGGCGACGGGAGGTCGCCGGTGGCGGCGCCGGGACCCCGCGACCCCCGGAGGCCGGGATTACCCCAGCTCAGGTCTAGACCACAAGCATCCCGAGTGTGACGGTCATCACGTGCCCTTTCCTGAGACCGGACACCGGCGACCCCCCTCAGGACGGCACTAATTTAATATATAAAATTGCACTGCCATTAGCCGGGAATCCCCCCCGCCCCACAGATATCCGATCGTTACCCGGAAGAAAACATTCCGGCCACCCGATAGGGGACTCCGGCCAACGCCGAAGGGACCGTCTCCCAGACCCGGCGGAGTCTGGGAGACGATCCCTTCGATCTAAAAGAGCCTTTGGCGCTGTCAGGCCTCGGTGCGCTGAGCCGGAATACCGGCCAGCAGAGCGCGCACCTCCGCCTCACGGTAGCGGCGGTGACCGCCGAGCGTGCGAATGGACGTGAGCTTGCCTGCCTTGGCCCAACGCGTAACCGTCTTCGGGTCCACGCGGAACATGGTGGCGACCTCTGCCGGTGTCAGCAGTGGCTCAGCATCAGGGGTACGAGCGGTCATGAGCGGCCTCCTCGGAGAACCGAACCAGGGCGGTTCTATCCTTCAAATTCTGCACCTTGGCCCGCGATGCCCGAAATGACATACACAGGCCGAGTCGGTTATAGGACGAACGGCTTGTCCTGGTGTCTACAACTACACCATCCGTCCAGCCCCATCGGCCAAACCGCCAAAATTGGCCCCTACCGGGGCCAAGAGCGACGGATGGCGATGGACCATCCCATAACGGGCAGTCACTATTTCGTGACATTCGGTTATCATGGGGCCAGACCCGCTGATTCCCCACAAAGCACACATCTACTCCAGAACCACCCAAAAGTGGGCATGCTCGTGTGGAGGTGGGCTGGTTGTCCCATTTTTACACATAGGGGTAAGTTCACGTCAACGGTGAGTAGTGTCACGTTCGACAGATATTGACCCGAACCGGGACCTAGGTCACGAGCCCCGGGCCCAAGGGCCCCTTCCGGTCCGACCGCCCCGCCGACCACCCCACCGAGCGCCCCACCGCCCGGCGCACCCCGCCGCCCTGACACGGGCTCATCCCCCTCCTGCCGGCCCGGCCGCCCCGTCCCGTCAGTTCGCGTGCCGCAGGGCCAGTACCCGCCGCCAGCGCAGCGTCACCGTCTCGTACGCCGACATCGCCGCCGCCGTGTCGCCGGACCGCAACGCCGCCAGCCCCTCCTCCAGCTCCCCCGCCGACCGGTCCTCGGCCAGCCGCTCGGGCCCGAGCAGGTGCACCAGCCCGCCGTAGTCGAGCTCCACCAGCGAGCGCGGGTGGAACTCCTCCAGCCACCGCCCGATCCGCTCCGCCCCCAGCGCCGCCTCCTCCCGCACCACCCCCGTCCGCAGCGCCCGGTAGGCCCGCGCCACCCGCCGCCGGGCCTGGGCCATCGGCGTCAGGTAGAACAACGCGGCGGCCACCGGTTCATCCCCCTCCTCCGGACCGGCCGGGGCGGGCGGGACGAAGCAGCGGTCCTCCTCCCCGAACGGCAGGAACCAGCGCACCGGCACCTCCCAGCGGTTGGTCAGGATCCACGGCCGGGCGTCCGGGTGCCCGGCCCGCCAGCGCTCCCGGTCCGCCTCCGCGGCCGCCCGGGCGGCCGGCGGCAGCGCGGTGTCCAGCAGCGCCACCGGGGCGCTCTCACGCAGCTCGTCCAGGGCCTGCCAGCTGCGCAGCCGGGTGGCCCACGGACAGACGTAGGTGACCCCGTCCACGGCCCGCACGAAGGCCCGGTCGCTCTCCCGCTCGGGCAGCGGGCGCGGCGTGCGCCCCACCAGGTCGGCGAGCGCCGCCCGCTGCTCCTCCAGCGCCGCCCGCGCGACCGGCTGCTCCACCGCGCCCGCGTCCGGGCCGTGCGCCGCGGCGTACGCCTGCCAGCGGGCCCGGTCGGGCTCGGGAAAGGCGGCCAGCGGCTCGTAGACACGCAGGTGGGCGGTGTAGGGCGGGAGCACGGAGGTGCGCACGGCGGTCACGCTCTGCATCGTCGCACGCACCACCCACGGGCCGGGAGGGTGCGCACGGGAACGGCGTGGCCCCGGCCCGGGCCGGTTCCCCGCCCGGGACCTCCCGAGGGGGGCGATCGCCCGGCCCCCTCGGACTACTCTTCGCCATAGGCGCCCGCACCACAGCAGCGGGCCTCGGATACTGGAGTCACCACAGTGACCGACGTACAGACCGCATCCGCGACGCACCCCGCACCCGGCGTGCTCAGCAGGATCTTCCGCACCGAGCAGGACGGCGCCCCCGGCGACGGCCACGAGCAGGTCGTGCTCTGCCACGACCGCAGCTCCGGACTCAAGGCGATCATCGCCATCCACTCCACCGCCCTGGGCCCGGCCCTCGGCGGCACCCGCTTCTTCCCGTACGTCACGGAGGAGGAGGCGCTGGAGGACGCGCTGCGCCTCTCCCGCGGCATGAGCTACAAGAACGCGCTGGCCGGCCTGGACCTGGGCGGCGGCAAGGCCGTGATCATCGGCGACCCGAACGCGGACAAGAACGAGGCGATGCTCCGCGCCTACGGCCGCTTCGTGGAGTCCCTGCGCGGGCGCTACATCACCGCCTGCGACGTGGGCACCTACGTCCAGGACATGGACGTGATCGCCCGCGAGACCGCCTTCGTCACCGGCCGCTCGCCCGAGCAGGGCGGCGCCGGCGACTCCTCCATCCTGACCGCCTTCGGCGTCTTCCAGGGCATGCGGGCCACCGCCCGGGCCCGCTGGGGCCAGCCGACCCTGCGCGGTCGCCGGGTCGGCGTGTCGGGCGTCGGCAAGGTCGGCCACTACCTGGTGGGCCACCTGGTCGCGGACGGCGCGCACGTGGTCGTCACCGACGTCTCCGAGGCGGCCGTCAACCGCGTGCGGGCGGCCCACCCGGACGTCGAGGTGGTCGCCGACACGGCGGCGCTGCTGGCGGCGGGCCTGGACGTCTACGCCCCGTGCGCCCTGGGCGGCGCGCTGGACGACCACACGGTGGGCGCGCTCGGCGCCGCCGGCACCGCGGTGGTCTGCGGCGCGGCCAACAACCAGCTGGCCCACCCCGGTGTCGAGAAGGACCTGGCCGACCGCGGCATCCTGTACGCGCCCGACTACCTGGTGAACTCCGGCGGCGTGATCCAGGTCGCCGACGAGATCCAGGGCTTCAACTTCGAGCGGGCCAAGAACAAGGCCACGAAGATCTTCGACACCACCCTGGAGATCTTCACCCGGGCCACCGCCGACGGCGTGCCGCCGGCCGTCGCCGCCGACCGCCTGGCGGAGAAGCGGATGCGGGAGATCAGCTCGCTGCGGACGATCCTGCTGCCGGGCACCCGCGCGAACTGACCGGGGCGTGGGGGGCGGGGCGCCCTCCGGGGTCATCCCCCGTCCCCCACGCATCACAATGTGGAACCGGATTCTCACTTCCGCACCCGATCGGGCGATCCCGGACCCCCCTTGGGGGGATAATCGAGCCTGGAACGACGGACCTGAATCACCTCCGGACAGCTTGCTGAACTCCGGAAAACCGCCTGTGACCTGGAAAGACCGGGTCTCGGGTGCGGGCGGTGCGCGCCACGTCACACTGACGACGTACCGCCCGGCGGCAGAAACAGGTACCGTTAATGCTCCAAGGGACGGTTCTCCCCATTCGGGCAGGCCGCTCCTGATCATGAACACGTGTCAGACTCGGGGCCGTGAGCCCCATCGTTGAGGGGGTCGACCCATGGGGCGCGGCCGGGCCAAGGCCAAGCAGACGAAGGTCGCCCGCGAGCTGAAGTACAACAGCGGCGGGTTCGACGCCAACCGTCTGTCCAGCGAGCTGGGCGTTTCGCCCTCCATCCCGATCAGCCCTGAGCCGGTCGAGGAAGAGGACGAGGACGACCCCTACGCGGCGTATGCGAATCTCTACGCCGACGAGGACGAAGAGGATGACACCGAGGCGGACAGCGGCCACTCCCAGGCCCGCCGCCGCGCGTAGTCACAGCCTGGCCTGACCGGCCTGGTGCCCAGTGCGCCAGGCCGGTTTTCGCCGTTCCCGCGGACCGGTCGGGCACCCGCCCGGACCTCGTGTCCCGGCCGGCGGCCGGGGCACATCCGGCGTCCGGGAAGGGCCGGGGCCGGACAGCCGGGAGCCCTCCACCGGTCAGCGGCGGAGGGCTCCCGTGCGGCCCGCTCAGCCCGCGGTGAAGCCCTCGTACGCGTTGTAGAGGGCCGCGCCGTCGGTGTGCTCCTCGGTGCGGTCGACGATGTCGCCGAGCAGCCAGGCCTCCACTCCGCGGTCCTCCAGGATCGCCAGCACGGTGTCGACCGAGTGCGGCGGCACGACGGCGACCATGCCGACGCCCATGTTCAGGGTCTTCTCGATCTCCAGGGTGGCCACCTTGCCGACCCGGGCGACGGTCTGGAAGACCGGCAGCGGCGTCCAGGTGCCGCGGTCCAGGCGGGCGTGCAGGCCGGCCGGGATGACCCGGGCCAGGTTGGCCGCCAGGCCGCCGCCGGTGACGTGCGAGAAGGCGTGGACCTCGGTGGCGCGGGTGAGCGCCAGGCAGTCCAGGGAGTAGATCCTGGTCGGCTCCAGCAGCTCCTCGCCCAGCGTCCGGCCGAACTCCTCGACCTTGCGGTCCAGGCTCCAGCCGGCCTCGTTCAGCAGCACGTGGCGGACCAGCGAGTAGCCGTTGGAGTGCAGGCCGGAGGCGGCCATCGCGATCACCACGTCGCCCGCGCGGACCCGCTCGGCGCCGAGCAGCGCGTCGGCCTCCACCACGCCGGTGCCGGCGCCCGCGACGTCGTAGTCGTCCGGCCCCAGCAGGCCGGGGTGCTCGGCGGTCTCGCCGCCCACCAGCGCGCAGCCGGCCAGCGCGCAGCCCTCGGCGATGCCCTTGACGATCTGCGCGACCCGCTCGGGGACGACCTTGCCGACGCAGATGTAGTCGGTCATGAACAGCGGCTCGGCGCCGCACACCACGAGGTCGTCGACGACCATGCCGACCAGGTCGTGGCCGATGGTGTCGTGCTTGTCCATCGCCCGCGAGATGGCGACCTTCGTCCCCACGCCGTCGGTGGCGGAGGCCAGCAGCGGCCGCTCGTAGCGCTTGAAGGCGGAGGCGTCGAACAGTCCGGCGAAGCCGCCGAGGCCACCGACCACCTCGGGGCGGTTGGCCTTCTTGACCCACTGCTTCATGAGTTCGACGGCGCGGTCGCCCGCCTCGATGTCGACACCTGCGGCGGCGTAGGTGGCACCGCTCTCGTTGCTGGTCACTGCGTGCGGCCCTCTCGGGTCAGGGGGGTGAACGAACTGCGGGGCCCGGTGACGGGCCCCGCAGCGGGAGAACTACGGGCGTCGCAGCGCGTCGGCCGCGCCACCGCCGCCGAGCAGCGACTGGACACCGTCCAGGTCCGCTCCGGAGTGCGGTTTGCCGCGGACGGCGGGGGGCTGCTGGCTGCCCTTGATCTCGGCCTCCAGGAGCAGCTTGCCGAGCAGCGCCGGGTCCGGCAGCTCCATCGGGTAGACCCCGTCGAAGCAGGCCCGGCAGAGCTTGTCCTTGGGCTGCGTGGTGGCCTCGATCATGCCGTCGATCGAGATGTACGCCAGGGAGTCCGCGCCGAGCGTGCGGCCGATCTCCTCGACGGTCATGCCGTTGGCGATCAGCTCCGCGCGGGTGGCGAAGTCGATGCCGAAGAAGCAGGGCCACTTCACCGGCGGCGACGAGATCCGGATGTGCACCTCGGCGGCGCCCGCCTCGCGCAGCATCCGCACCAGGGCGCGCTGGGTGTTGCCGCGCACGATCGAGTCGTCGACGACGACCAGGCGCTTGCCCGCGATGACTTCCTTGAGCGGGTTGAGCTTGAGCCGGATGCCGAGCTGGCGGATGGTCTGGCTGGGCTGGATGAAGGTGCGGCCCACGTAGGCGTTCTTCACCAGGCCGGAGCCGTACGGGATGCCGCTGGCCTCGGCGTAGCCGATCGCGGCCGGGGTGCCGGACTCCGGGGTCGCTATCACCAGGTCGGCCTCGACGGGCGCCTCCTTGGCCAGCTTGCGGCCCATCTCCACGCGGGAGAGGTGGACGTTGCGGCCGGCGATGGAGGTGTCGGGGCGGGCCAGGTAGACGTACTCGAAGACGCAGCCCTTGGGCTTGGCCTCGGCGAAGCGGCTGGTGCGCATGCCGTTCTCGTCGATGGCGATGAGCTCGCCGGGCTCGACCTCGCGGATGTAGGAGGCGCCGCAGATGTCCAGCGCCGCCGTCTCGGAGGCGACCACCCAGCCGCGCTCCAGCCGGCCGAGCACCAGCGGGCGGATGCCCTGCGGGTCGCGCGCGGCGTAGAGCGTGTGCTCGTCCATGAAGACGAGCGAGAAGGCGCCCTTGACCTCGGGCAGCACCAGCTGGGCGGTCTCCTCGATGGAGAGCTCAGGGTGGCCCGCGAGCAGGGCTGTCACCAGATCCGTGTCGTTGGTCGCGGCGCTGCGGCCGGACCGGGAGACGTGCTCCTCACCGGGCAGTCGGGCGACCATCTCCGCCAGTTCGGCGGTGTTCACCAGGTTTCCGTTGTGCCCGAGGGCCAGCGAACCGTTGACGGTCGCGCGGAAGGTCGGCTGGGCGTTCTCCCAGACCGAGGAACCGGTGGTCGAGTAGCGGGCGTGTCCGACGGCGATATGCCCGTGCAAGGACCCCAGGGAGGCCTCGTCGAAGACCTGGGAGACAAGTCCCATGTCCTTGAAGACGAGAATCTGGGAGCCGTTGCTCACTGCGATGCCCGCGGATTCCTGTCCACGGTGCTGCAGGGCGTAAAGGCCGAAGAACGTGAGCTTGGCGACCTCCTCGCCGGGAGCCCAGACACCGAAGACGCCGCAAGCGTCCTGGGGGCCTTTCTCGCCGGGAAGAAGATCGTGGTTGAGTCTTCCGTCACCACGTGGCACGTCTTCGAGTCTAGGGCAGTTGGCACAGCCTTCCCGAACGGGGGAGGGCCCCGGGGTCGGACGATCCACCGGCGACGCGCGTAGACAAAACCCCTTACCGGAACCGCATTTCGATTCCCGGAATCGGCCGGACCACCCCCCCTGCCTTGCGGAGCGCCCCTGTTGACCCACGGCCGCGACCGCCGGCCCGGGACCGCCGCCCCCGCAAAACGTGACCCTGCTCACCCGGGGCCGGCCACCCGCCCGGGCCGCCGCCGGCGCGCCCCCGGGGGCCGGCACCGCTCCGCCCCTCCCCGGCCCGTTCCGCCGCCGGCCCGCTGCGCCACGGGCAGCCGGCCCCGGCCACGGCCCGGCCGGCTCAGGGCTCAGGCCGCGGGCAGCAGCAGTCGCCAGGAGGCGGCGTGCACCGTCCAGGTCCGGGAGCGGACCGGGCCCACCGGATGCCCGTCCGCCTCGTAGTCGAAGCCCCGCCCGGCCACCGTGACCGAGCCGGCCCGGGCCCGGACCAGCGCACCCGGCGCGCGCACCACGATCTCCATGGCGCCCTCGCCCAGCGGCAGGCTGACCTGGACCACCCGGACCGGCCGGTGGACGTCGGCGAGCAGCCGCCCGTCCGCCTCCACCCGCAGCCGGGCCTCGGGGTGCTCGCCGCCGCGCTCGGACGCCGTGGCGGTCGCCTGCTCGGCCGCAGCCAGTTTCGCCCATAGCGAACGCCAGCCGCCCGTCCGGCCCAGTCCGCGGCGCACTCCCGCACCGACGATCCGGACCGCTCCGAGCACCACCCCGCCACCGTCGTCCACCAGCAGGTCGAGCTCGCGCGGGGAGCCGGTGAGGACGGCCCGGGCGGCCCGTACGGGCTCGGCGGGCACCCCCAGCGCCCTGGCCGCGTTCAGCTCCGCGGGCCGGCCCACCGGGATCAGCCCGACCGGGTCGCTGCCCAGTTCACGCTGCCGGTACAGGGCCTGCAGCACCCGTTGCAGGGCCAGATCCGATCCGATCACCACCGGTCGCCGACGGCCCCGGTGCGAAAGAACCCGGTCGAGCTCGGAGGGACTCTCCGGGTGCGCCACCTTGACGTCCGCGCCTCCGCAGAGCACATCCTTCGCGATCCGGACCGACTCTCCGTCGGTCTGCTTGGCGGCCGGGTCGAGCAGGACGAGCAGTGGCTCGCCGTTGCCGGGGGTGGCAGCGTGGGATGCGGGCGTGGACAGGGACGACACGACCGGTCCTTCCTCAGGTAATCTCTCGGTGCAAGAGCCCCTTGCGCTATTGCGCCAGGGGCTTCGTCTATCTCGGGGCAGACTGCGGCCTACGCAGGATGCCCCAACCGGAAGGGGTGTACGCCTGTGCCGGCACTCGTGCTCGTTGGCGCTCAGTGGGGGGACGAGGGCAAGGGGAAGGCGACCGACCTCCTCGGTGGCTCCGTCGACTACGTCGTCCGCTACCAGGGCGGCAACAACGCCGGTCACACGGTGGTCATCGGCGACCAGAAGTATGCCCTGCACCTGCTCCCTTCCGGCATCCTCAGCCCGAATGTGACGCCGGTGATCGGCAACGGCGTCGTGATCGACCCGGGTGTCCTGCTCTCCGAGCTGAGCGGCCTGAACGAGCGCGGCATCGACACCTCGAAGCTGCTGATCTCGGGCAACGCCCATCTCATCACCCCGTACCACCGCACCCTGGACAAGGTCACCGAGCGCTTCCTCGGCAAGCGCCGGATCGGCACCACCGGCCGCGGCATCGGCCCGACCTACGCGGACAAGATCAACCGTGTCGGCATCCGGGTGCAGGACCTCTTCGACGAGTCGATCCTGCAGCAGAAGGTCGAAGCGGCCCTGCACGACAAGAACCAGCTGCTGGTCAAGCTCTACAACCGCCGCGCCATCCCGGCCGACCTGGTCGTCCAGGAGTACCTCGGCTACGCCGACAAGCTGCGCCCCTACCTCGCCGACACGACGCTCGTCCTGGACGAGGCGCTCAAGGCGAACAAGGTCGTCCTGCTGGAGGGCGGCCAGGGCACCCTGCTGGACGTCGACCACGGCACGTACCCCTTCGTGACCTCGTCGAACCCGACCGCGGGCGGCGCCTGCACCGGCGCCGGCATCGGCCCCACCAAGATCGACCGGGTCATCGGCATCCTGAAGGCCTACACCACCCGCGTCGGCTCGGGCCCGTTCCCGACCGAGCTGCTGGACGCCGACGGCGACGCGCTGCGCCGGATCGGCGGCGAGCGCGGTGTCACCACCGGCCGTGACCGCCGCTGCGGCTGGTTCGACGCGGTGATCGCCCGCTACGCGACCCGGGTCAACGGCCTGACCGACTTCTTCCTGACCAAGCTGGACGTGCTCACCGGCTGGGAGGAGATCCCGGTCTGCGTCGCCTACGAGATCGACGGCCGGCGCGTCGAGGAGCTCCCGTACAACCAGTCGGACTTCCACCACGCGAAGCCGATCTACGAGAACCTCCCCGGCTGGACCGAGGACATCAGCAAGGCGCAGACCTTCGCCGACCTGCCGAAGAACGCCCAGGCGTACGTGAAGGCGCTGGAGGAGATGTCGGGCGCCCCGATCTCCGCCATCGGCGTCGGCCCGGGCCGGACCGAGACGATCCAGATCAACTCGTTCGTCTAGTCCGCCCCGGCACGTCCGGTCCGCCTCCGCGCGGGACCGGCCCCGCTGCACGAAGGGCCCTGCGGTTCGCCGCAGGGCCCTTCGGCGTTCCCGGCGCCGTCTGCGACCCGGCCGGAAGCCGGGATCCGGGCCGTCACTGCCACCGACTTTATGCACTAGTTCAATAACCAGTTGCATCTAGTGCAATCTCGGGCTAGTTTGCCGACCATGACCGCCAAGCTGCCCGCGCCCGTCACCCTCACCGGCCGCCACATCCGCCTGGAGCCCCTCGGCCGGCACCACCTGTCCGAGCTCTTCGCCGCCGTCGGCGGGGACGAGGAGGTCTGGCGCTGGATCCCCACCGCCACCCCCCGCACCCCGGAAGAGCTCGGCGCCGTGATCGAGAGCCGGCTCGCCGAGATCGACGCCGGCACCGCCGTGGTCTTCGCCGTGATCGACCTGCGGGACGGCCGTGCGATCGGGATGACCGGCTTCCACGCCTTCAGCGCCGAGAACGAGCTCGTCGAGATCGGCGGCACCTGGTACGCCAGGTCGGCCTGGCGCACCGCGGTCAACACCGAGGCCAAGCTGCTGATGCTCACGCACGCCTACGAGGACCTGGGGATGGGGCGGGTGTTCTGGAAGACCGACCACCTGAACGAGCGCTCCCGCAACGCCGTCCTGCGGCTCGGCGCCACCTTCGAGGGCATCCACCGCCGCGAGCGCCGGCGCCCGGACGGCACCTGGCGCGACAGCGTCTACTTCTCGATGCTGGCGGACGAGTGGCCGGCGGCCAGGGCCCGGCTCACGGAGCGGCTGGCCCGCGGCTGAACGCGCGCGGACGGCCCGGCCCGGGGGAGTGAGCACCGGGCGGGTGGCGACGCCGGCCAGGCGCCGGAGACGTCAGGCGATGGCCGCGGCGACGATGGCGGCCACCGCGAGGTTGCAGCTGGCCGTCACCCACACCGCCGGGTGCGGCTCGGGGTCGACCAGGATCGCGCCGAGCCGGCCGGGCGTCAGCAGGTCCACCGCCCAGAAGGCCACCGCCATCAGCACCAGGCCGAGCAGCCCGAACAGGGCGGTGGAGGCGAGCCCCTTGCCGAACTCCTCGTAGGTGTAGAGGATCGCGGTGAAGACGATGCCGCCTATCCCGAGCAGGGCGGAACTGAGCAGCACCGCCGCGTTCCGGTTGCGCTCCACCCAGATCTGCCGCCCGAGCCTGCCCGGGGTCAGCAGGTCGACCAGCCCGACCCCCAGGAGCAGCAGCACCACGCCCACGCCGCCGAACGCCGCCGCCACGCCGAGGCCGTGCAGGATGTCGTTCATGGGCGCTCCCCCGAATCTGGTGCCGCCGCACCGGACCGTCTCCGCGCGGGTCAAGGATCGGCAAAACATATCCCATGGACCCCGGGCCCGCGCGGGTCGGAAGCGGATCAGCACCGCGGGGCCGCATCCCCCCGGGACGCGGCCCCGTCCCGCCGGCGGGCCTGCGCCGGCCGCCGACGCGGGCCCGCCACCCGCCCCGGTCGCCGGGCCTCAGTCCTCCTCGTCCACCAGGTGGTCCACGCAGGCCGCGACGGCGAGCAGCAGCCCGGCGTCGGCGCCCTCGGCGACGTCCACGCCGTAGGTGTCCCGGATCCGGAACCACTTGCGGGAGATCCGGGCGACCTCGTCGCCGTTGTCGTCCTCGATCCGGTAGTCCTTGTCGATCAGGTTCCCGTGCACCGTCAGCTCGCCGCCGGCCGCGAGCTCCACCCGGTACTTGTCGCGGAACGGCGTGAAGAGCTTCTCCCGGACGGTCGCGACCACGTCGCCGTCGGCGTTCTCGATCTTCATCGCGTCGCGGACGGTGAACGCCTTCTCCTTGATCACCGCCACCACCTCGCCGGTCGCGTCCTTCAGCTCGAAGGTGTCGCGCAGCCGCAGGACCTTGCCGTCCACCAGGTAGGCCTTGCGACCGCCCTCGTCCTCGATCCAGTAGTCGTCGCCGATCGCGAACAGCCGCTCCCTGACCAGGTACCTCATGCCGTCTCCCGTTGTCGCCGTGTCGGTCTCCCATTCGACCCGATCCCCGGCCCGCTGCCCAGCACCCGCGCGGAGCGGGTTCAATGCCCGTATGCGAAGCGTCGAAACCAGCGCCGTCCCGACCGACCGACTCGATCTGCTCCCCCTGCGCCCGGAGGACGCCGAGGAGATGGCCGCCGTCCTGTCCGACCCCGCCCTGTACGCCTTCACCGGCGGTGAGCCCGCCACCGCCGAGGCCCTGCGCGCCCGCTACCTGCGCCAGTGCGCCGGCTCCCCGGACCCGGCCGTGACCTGGTGCAACTGGATCCTGCGGCTGCGCGCCGACGGCCGGGCCGCCGGGTACGTCCAGGCCACCGTCACCGCCGGGGCGGCCGAGATCGCCTGGGTCGTGGGCACCCCCTGGCAGGGCCGGGGCCTGGCCGCCGAAGCCGCCCGCGCCCTGGTCGCCCGGCTCCGGGAGCAGGGCGTGCGCACCGTCGTCGCCCACGTCCACCCCGGGCACCACGCCTCGGCCGCCGTCGCCCGCGCCGCCGGCCTCGCGCCGACCGGGGAGCTCCACGACGGTGAGGTCCGCTGGCGGGCGGAGCTGTCCCCGGAGCAGCCGGCCGGCTGAGCGGCCCGGAGGCCACGATCGGGCCGACCGTCCGGAATGCGGAGGTCGGACGTGCGGTTTGATGGGGGTATGGCTTCTCGTGCACGCGTACGCGCCCCTGAACTGGTCGGAGCCGGTGGTTGGCTCAACACCGGCGGCAAGGATCTCGTCCTCGCGGACTTCCGCGGCAAGATCGTGATCGCGGACTTCTGGACCTTCTGCTGTGTGAACTGCCTGCACGTCCTGGACGAGCTGCGCGAACTGGAGGAGAAGCACCGCGACACCGTGGTGATCGTCGGCGTGCACTCCCCCAAGTTCGTGCACGAGGCGGACCACCGGGCGGTGGTCGACGCGGTGGCGCGGTACGAGGTGCACCACCCGGTGCTGGACGATCCCGCGCTGGTCACCTGGAAGCAGTACGCGGTGCGGGCCTGGCCGACGCTGGTGGTGATCGACCCCGAGGGGTACGTGGTCGCGCAGCACGCCGGTGAGGGGCACGCGCACGCGATCGCCCGGCTGGTCGAGGAGCTGGAGGCCGAGCACGAGGCCAAGGGGACGCTGCGGCGGGGCGACAGCCCGTACGTCCCGGCGGAGCCGGTCGCGCGGGAGCTGAAGTTCCCCGGCAAGGCCGTGCGGCTGCCGGGCGGCACCTTCCTGGTCGCGGACACCGGGCACCACTCGCTGGTCGAGCTGGCCGAGGACGGCGAGAGCGTGGTGCGCCGGATCGGGGACGGCGAGCGCGGGCTGGTCGACGGGCTCTCCCCCCGGTTCAGCGAGCCGCAGGGGCTGGCACTGGTACCCGAGGGCCTGGACCTGGGCTACGACGTGGTGGTCGCCGACACGGTGAACCACGTCCTGCGCGGGGTGCGGCTCGCCGACGGCGAGGTGCGGACGCTGGCCGGCACCGGGAAGCAGTGGTGGCAGGGCTCGGCGACCGAGGGCCCGGCCACCGGGGTGGAACTCTCCTCGCCGTGGGACGTCGCCTGGTTCGACGGCCGGGTCTGGATCGCGATGGCCGGCGTGCACCAGCTCTGGGCCTTCGATCCGGCCGCCGGGACGGTCGCGGTGGCCGCCGGCACCACCAACGAGGGCCTGGTGGACGGGCCGGTGGCCGAGGCCTGGTTCGCCCAGCCCTCGGGGCTCGCGGTGTCGGCGGACGGCGACCGGCTCTGGGTCGCGGACTCGGAGACCTCGGCGGTCCGCTGGGTTTCACGTGAAACGATGACCGTCCACACCGCCGTCGGCACCGGCCTGTTCGACTTCGGGCACCGGGACGGCGAGGCCGGACAGGCCCTGCTCCAGCACCCGCTCGGCGTGACGGTGCTGCCCGACGGCTCGGTGGCGATCTCCGACACCTACAACCACGCGCTGCGCCGCTTCGACCCGGCCTCCGGCGAGGTGACCACGCTCGCCACCGACCTGCGCGAGCCCTCCGGCGCCGTGCTGGTGGACGGCGACATCGTGGTGGTGGAGTCCGCCCGGCACCGGCTGACCAGGCTGCGGCTGCCCGAGGAGGCCGTCCGGGTCGAGTCGGTGGCGCACCGCACCCAGCGCGCGGCCACCGAGGTCGCGCCGGGGGTGTTCCAGCTGGACGTGGTGTTCTCCGCGCCGAGCGGGCAGAAGCTGGACGAGCGCTACGGCCCGTCCACCCGGCTGCTGGTCAGCTCCACCCCGCCGGAGCTGCTGCTCTCCGGCGCCGGGGCGGACTCCGCGCTCGACCGGGAGCTGGTGCTGTCCGAGGAGGTCGCCGAGGGCGTGCTGCACGTGTCCGCGATGGCGGCCTCCTGCGACGACGACCCCGAGATCGAGTACCCGGCCTGCCACGTGCACCAGCAGGACTGGGGGGTGCCGGTGAAGCTCACCCCCGGCGGCGTGCGCCGTCTGCCGCTGGTGCTGGCCGGCATGGAGTAGCCGGCCGCGCCACCCGTGCGGGGCCCCGGTCCGTCCTCCCGACGGGCCGGGGCCCCGTTGCGCGCGGTCAGCCCTCCAGGAACGCCTTGATCGCGCTGGCCAGCAGGAACGGGTCGTCCGCACCGCACAGCTCGCGGGCCGAGTGCATGGACAGGGCGGCGATCCCGCAGTCCACCGTGGTGATCCCCAGCCGGGCCGCCGTGATCGGGCCGATGGTGGTGCCGCAGGGCATCGCGTTGTTGGAGACGAAGGTCTGCCACGGCACGCCGGCCCGCTCGCAGGCGGCGGCGAAGACGGCCCGGCCCACGGCGTCGGTGGCGTACCGGTTGTTGACGTTGACCTTCAGGATCGGTCCGCCGTTGGGCAGCGGGTGGTGGCCGGGCTCGTGCCGCTCGCTGTAGTTCGGGTGCACGGCGTGGCCCATGTCGGAGGAGAGGCAGACCGTGCCGGCCAGCGCGCGGGCGCGGTCCTCCGGGGTGCCGCCGCGCGAGTAGACGCTGCGCTCCAGCACGTTGCCGAGCAGCGGTCCCTGCGCGCCGGTGTCGGACTCGCTGCCCGTCTCCTCGTGGTCGAAGGCGGCCAGCACCGGGATGTACGGCAGCTCGGCGCCCTCCGCGGCCGCCGCCGCGGTGGCGGCCAGCGCGGCGGCGGCCGCGTGCACGGAGAGCAGGTTGTCCAGACGGGGGCCGGCCAGCAGCTCGCGGTCCCGGCCCAGGTACGAGGGCGGCTGGACGTCGTGGGTCATCAGGTCCCAGCCGACGATGTCGTCCGCCGGGACGCCGGCGCGCTCGGCGACGTACTCGATCAGCGAGCCCTCGTCGGTGGGGCCGAGGCCCCAGATCGGCGTCAGGTGGCGCTGCTTGTCGAGCTTGAGGCCGTCGTTGACCTGACGGTCGAGGTGGATCGCCAGCTGCGGCACGCGCAGCAGCGGCTCGTCGATCTGGACCAGCCGCGCCGTCCCGTCCCGGAGCGCGAGGCGGCCGGAGAGGCCGAGGTCGCGGTCGAGCCAGGTGTTCAGCGGGACGCCGCCGTAGATCTCCACGGCCACCTGCCGCCACCCCGCCGAGCCGGTGTCCGGCAGCGGCTTCACGCGCAGGTTCGGGGAGTCGGTGTGGGTGCCGACCACCCGGAACGGCGTCTGCGGGCCCGCGCCCTGCGGCACGTACCAGGCGATGAGTGCGCCGCCCCTGATGACGTACCGTCCGCCGGTCGTCCCGTCCCAGGCGTCGGTCTCGGAGACCTGCCGGAAGCCGACCTTCTCCAGCCGCTGCGCGGCGCTCGCGACCGCGTGGTAGGGCGACGGTGAGGAACCGAGGAAGGCGATCAGGTCATCGGTGTGCGTCCGGTCGAAGAAGGCCTGGCGGGCGGCGGTCGACATGCTGCTCCTGGGTCGAGGGAGGGCCGAAAACCGGATGGGGGGTCGGCTTGGCACCATTGAGCATATGCCCGTACACGGACATGACAGCCGGAACCCGGGAACGGGTACAGAACGCGGACGGCCCTGTGAAGTAACGGGGTGAACGCGGTCCGTCAGATCCGCTCGCCGGGGGCGGTAACCGCCCCCCTCGGGAGGCCGGCTGACTGCGCGTCCGCGTGCGGGGCGGGCCGCCGTGCCCCGGGACCGGACAGCACGAAGGGGGCCTGCCGGTTCGGCGGGCCCCCTTCGTGCTGAGGGTGGGTCAGGCGGTCAGACGGGAGGTGTCAGTCCCGGCACGCCCCGGGCGGGGCGGGCGCGGTGACCGGCGGGCGTCCTAGAACGCCTCCTCCGCGAGGTCCATGATCTCATTGTCGATGCCCTCGGCGATGATCCGCTGCGGGGTGACGGTGGGCAGGATGTTGCGGGCGAAGAAGCGGGCCGCGGCGACCTTGCCCTGGTAGAAGGCGACGTCCTTGCCGGTGGCGCCGGCCTCCAGCTTGGCCAGGGCGACGGTGGCCTGGCGCAGCAGCAGCCAGCCGATCACGACGTCGCCGGAGACCATCAGCAGGCGGGTGCTGTTGAGGCCCACCTTGTACATGTTCTTGACGTCCTGCTCGACCGAGGAGAGGTCGGCGAGCATCTTGCCGACGATCGCCTCCAGGTCGCCGGCGGCCTTGGCGAGCAGCTCCCGCTCGGTGGCGAGGGCGTCGCCGGCCTCGGCCGCGCCGAGGAACTTCTGGATCTGCTCGGAGACGGCGGTGAGCGCCTGGCCGCCGTCCTTGACGATCTTGCGGAAGAAGAAGTCCAGGCCCTGGATCGCGGTGGTGCCCTCGTAGAGGGTGTCGATCTTGGCGTCCCGGATGTACTGCTCGATCGGGTACTCCTGCAGGTAGCCGGAGCCGCCGAAGGTCTGCAGGGACTGGGCGAGCTGCTCGTAGGACTTCTCCGAGCCGTAGCCCTTGACGATCGG
This sequence comes from Kitasatospora sp. NPDC057015, assembly GCF_042673745.1. Classification (NCBI taxonomy): domain Bacteria; kingdom Bacillati; phylum Actinomycetota; class Actinomycetes; order Kitasatosporales; family Streptomycetaceae; genus Kitasatospora; species Kitasatospora sp. NPDC057015. Next base: position 165,459 of record NZ_JBHUSG010000007.1, on the reverse strand, counting down.
CAGCAGCAGGTCGTTGAGGCGCTCGGCGGCCTCGTCGTGCTCGCCGCGCAGGCGGGCGGCCAGGACGTCGTCCTGGGTGGACGCGGTGAGCAGCACGAGGGCGCGCATGCCCTCGGCGTACGCCTTCTGGGTCAGCAGCGAGCGCCGGACGTCCGGGTGGTTGGTGATGGTGACCCGGGGGGCGTTCTTGTCCAGGAAGTTGGAGATGTCGGCGCCCTGCACGCGCTCCTTGGCGTACTCCAGCGCGTTCAGGTAGCCGGTGGAGAGGGTGGCGATGGCCTTCGTGCCGACCATCATCCGGGCGAACTCGATGATCTTGAACATCTGGCGGATGCCGTCGACGCTCTCGCCGAGCAGCCAGCCCTTGGCCGGGTGCTTGGCGCCGAAGGTCATCTCGCAGGTGTTGGAGGCCTTCAGGCCCATCTTGTGCTCGACGTTGGTGGCGTAGACGCCGTTGCGCTCGCCGAGCTCGCCGGTCTCCCAGTCGAAGTCGAACTTGGGCACGATGTAGAGGCCGAGGCCCTTGGTGCCCGGCTTGCCGCCCTCGGGGCGGGCCAGCACCAGGTGGATGATGTTCTCGGACATGTCGTGCTCACCCGAGGTGATGAAGCGCTTCACGCCCTCGATGTGCCAGGAGCCGTCCTCCTGCTTGATCGCCTTGGTGCGGCCGGCGCCGACGTCGGAGCCCGCGTCGGGCTCGGTCAGCACCATGGTGGCGCCCCACTGCCGGTCGACCATGAGCTGGGCGACCTTGGACTGCTCCTCGGTGCCCTCCTCGTGGACGACGCCGGCGAACGCCGGGCCGGAGGAGTACATCCAGACGGCCGGGTTCGAGCCGAGGATCTGCTCGGCGAAGGCCCAGATCAGCGAGCTCGGGGTGACCTGGCCGCCGATGGCCTCCGGGATGCCCAGGCGCCACCACTCGGCGTCCATGAAGGTCTGGTAGCTCTTCTTGAACGCGGCCGGGATCGGCGCGGTGTTGGTCTCGGGGTCGAAGACCGGCGGGGTGCGGTCGGTCTCGGTGAACGAGGCGGCGAGGTCGTTCTCGGCGAGCCGGGCGATCTCGCTGAGGATGTTCTTCGCGGTCTCGACGTCCATGTCGGCGAACGGACCGGTGCCGTACACCTGGTCGCGGCCGAACACCTCGAAGAGGTTGAACTCCACATCACGCAGGTTGGACTTGTAGTGACCCATGGCCGTTTTCTCCGGTTCGTCGCTTCCGGGGGTTCGCCGCGCCGGGCACCCCACTTACCCACCAGTAGACCTCATGATGCTACCCGGCGGTAACTTGTTCAAGCCCTTCGCGGCGAATCAGTGGCGAATCGGCTATGAACGTTGTCACGTCGCCGGCCCGCACACCCGTGGCAACCCTCCACAACGCCGGACGGGTAGTCCTTGTCAGGATCGACCGCCGCACAGGGGAGCGCGCTCCCGATAGCCTGTCCGTGTGTACGGCTATGACCAGACCGCATACCCGAGCGACCCCTACCAGCAGGCGGGGCCGCAGCCGGGAATGAACGGCATGCCCGGCCCCGGCCCGTACGGCGAGCAGCCGCAGGCCGCGCCGCAGCAGTCCCTCTACCCGGAGCCCTCGCCGCCCTCGCTGGCGGACGCCGTCCGGGCCTTCACCACGGGCTCGATGGCGGTGGAGGACTTCCAGGCCATCTTCATCACCTCCAAGGTGCACTGCCCGCGCGGCGACCGCCCCGGATTCCTCGCGCTGCACAACACCCCCACGCCGGTGATCCCGATGTTCAGCTCGCTCAAGGAGCTGCGCCGCTACGCCGGCAAGGAGTCCAAGCACTTCAGCGTCACGGGCGCCGAGGTGCTGGACCTGCTGCCGACGGGGTACGGCTTCGCCCTGGACATGGAGGGCGAGCACCGGATGGTGTTCGACGCCAAGGCCGTGGAGCAGATGGTGGACTTCACGATGCGGCGGATGTACGGCTGAACCGGCGGGCGCCACCCGCCGGGCGTCGCCGCACCCACATAGTTCAATCTTCAACTTGCTTGTGGTTGAGGATTGAACTATTCTGTGGGACGTAGGCCACACACCCCGAAGGAGGCCGACATGCCCGCCGTGACCGTCGACAACCCGCTGACCCTCCCGCGCGTCGCCACCCCCGACCCCGCCGCCAACACGCCGCGGCCGGTCCTCACGGTGGTCACCGCTCCCGAGGGCTTCGAGGGCGAGGGCTTCCCGGTCCGCCGCGCCTTCGCGAAGATCAACACCAAGTACCTGGACCCCTTCATCATGATGGACCAGATGGGCGAGGTGGAGTACGGCGTCGGGGAGCCCAAGGGCACCCCCTGGCACCCGCACCGCGGCTTCGAGACCGTCACCTACCTGATCGACGGCGAGTTCATCCACAAGGACTCGCACGGCGGCGGCGGCCACCTCGGCGGCGGCGACACCCAGTGGATGACGGCCGGCTCCGGCATCCTGCACATCGAGACCCCGCCCGAGTCGCTGGTCGCCACCGGCGGCCTCTTCCACGGCATCCAGCTCTGGGTCAACCTGCCGGCCTCCGACAAGATGACCGCCCCGCGCTACCAGGACATCCACGGCGGGCACGTCAAGCTGCTCTCCACGCCGGACGGCGGCGCGATCCTGCGCCTGATCGCCGGCGACCTGGACGGCCACCGCGGCCCGGGCGCCACCCACACCCCGATCACCCTGCTGCACGCCACCGTCACCCCCGGCGCACAGGTCACCATCCCGTGGCGGCGCGACTTCAACGCCCTGGCGTACGTCCTGAACGGCGACGGCAGGGTGGGCGCCGAGGGCCGCCCGGTGCACACCGGGCAGGCGACGGTCTTCGGCGAGGGCGACACCCTCACCATCGCCGCCGACGCCAAGCAGGACTCCCGGCACCCCAACCTGGACGTGATCATCCTGGGCGGGCAGCCGATCCGGGAGCCGGTGGCCTGGTACGGGCCGTTCGTGATGAACAGCCACCGCGAACTGGAGCAGGCCATGAAGGACTTCCAGTCCGGCTCCTTCGGTCACCCGATCGACTGAGACCGGCCCTCCCCGGCCCACCGATGCCCGGCCGCCCCGGCCGGGCATCGCCCGCACCCGGCCGCAGCAGCACCCGGCCCGCAGTACACCCGGCTGACGGCACCGCCCGGAAATCGTGGTGGCGATCAGAACCTGGCGTAGAGGGCCGAGGCGTCGTCGTGGGCCTTGCCGCGCGGCCAGCGCTCGCACCGGGCGTCGGCCCGCTCGACCTCCCTGACCTGCGCGATCAGCTCGGCCGGGCCCGACTCGTCGAGCAGCCGCAGGGCATCCGACCAGCTGCCCAGGCCGAAGCGCTCGGTGAACCGGGACGCGCCGTCCGAGACGGCGGCGAGGGCCCGCAGTTCGGCGAGCGGCACGAAACCCGTCTCGGCGTGGGCGGCCGCCTTCGGCGAGGCGGCCGCGATCCACGGGCCGTTGCCGGTGTTGCGCGCCGCCCGGACGGCCATCGCGTACCGCAGGTGCAGCTCCTCGCGCTCGGCCGAGCCCGGCACCGTCGTCCAGATCTGCCGGCGCAGCTCCTCGCCGCCGGGGAAGCGCTGGTTGTCGCCGATCACCCGGGGCGGCCCGTCCCGGTACTGGAGCACCAGCAGCGAGTCGCCGAGCACCAGGTACTCCAGCGAGCGGCCGTGCCGACGGGCGGCCACCACCATCGCGGCCGGGGTGTTGTGGTGCGCCAGGTCGCAGCGTCCGCCGTGCAGCGCCGCCGTCTCCGCGATGGCGTCGGCCAGGCACTCGGCGATCGAACGGTCCGGGCGGTCGGTCAACCGGGCCAGCAGGTGCACCCCCAGTCTCCGCACGAACCACGGCGTGCCGTGCCGGCACCCGGAGCCCATCGCCTCCGGCGAGCTCGATCCGTCCAGCAGCACCAGCGCCTCCGGCGAGGCCACCGCGAAGTCCTCGCTCTCCCGGCCCGGCTCCTGCGGTTCCCCTGCGAGCTGTACGTGCATCCCGTCAGTGTGGCCGCCGGGTGGGCGCGGTGCACAGACCCGTGCACGCCGTCCCCGGCCGGTGTCCGGTGGCACCCGGACGATTGCCGACATACCGTCGTATATCCCCGTCCCGTCCGGCCCCGCCGAGCGGGACGACCGACCTCGCGCGAGGAGTGCTCCGATGGTCTGGCAATTCATCGTCCTGGTGGCCGCCTCCATCGGCTTCCCCACGGCGGCCCTGCTCTACTTCATCGGCGGGCCGAAGTTCCCCGACGAGGACGCCCGCACGCGCTGACGCCGGGGCCGCACGCGCCGACTCCGGGGGCGGCCGGGCCGGCGGAGCGGAATCGGGCCGCCGCACCCTCCTGGACGTGGCATCGTGTGCATGACGGCATGATCCGGTGCCACCCCCGTCCAGGAGGTCCTGAATGAGCAGCGATACGAGCGGTGTGGCGGAGAGCGAGACGCCCGCGACCCCGCAGACGCCCGAGACCGAGGCGCCCGCCCAGGACGACGTGAAGGCGAAGTTCCTCGCCGCGCTGGAGCGCAAGCAGGGCAGCCGCTCCGACGCCGCCGGCGGCGGCAACGGCGCCGACGGCAAGATCCACGGCACGCACGGCGCGGCCGGCGGCAAGCGCAACTTCCGCCGCAAGAGCGGCGGCTGAGCCTCCGCGGCCGGCAGCGGAGCGGGCGGTCCCCCACCGGGGAGCCGCCCGCTCCGCCGTTGCCGGGCCGCCCCCACCGGGCCCGGACCTACTGGGGCGTGGCCGCGGGCACGGGCGCGGGCTCGGACAGGAAGCCGATCACGTTGTCGATCACGGCGGGGGTGCCGAGGATCCGGCCGTGGCCCAGGCCCCGGGTGACGATCAGCTCCAACCGCTCGCCGTAGACCGCCTTGAACCGGTGCGCCTGGCCGACCGGGACGACGGCGTCCCCCTCGTCGTGCACCACCAGGACCGGCATCGGGACGGCGGCCGGGTCGTGGACGGCGTCGAGGCGCTGCCAGCCGCCCTCGCTCGTGACGGCCAGCTCCCGTCCGATCCGGCTCCGCAGTTCCCGCTCGACCCGCGCGTTCAGGCCGAGGCCGGCGCAGAAGGCCGCCGGCAGGTAGCCGAACTCCGCCACCCCGGCGACCGCGACCAGCCGGCCGGCCCGCACCCCGTCGCGCAGCGCCAGGACGGCGCCGGGCACACCCAGCGAGTGCGCGATGACGGCGTCGAAGGTGCCGTGGCGCTGCTGCAGGGTCCGGATCACCTCGCGGTACTCCAGGATCGTGGTCGTCCGGCCGCCGGAGGCGCCGTGGCCCGGCGCGTCGAACGCGACCACGCTGTGGCCGAGCGCGCGCAGCGGGGGGACGAAGGCCGCCAGGCGGGAGGCCCTGGACTGCCAGCCGTGCACCAGCAGGACGGGACGGCCGCCGTCCCCCCAGCGGTAGACCACCACCCGCCGGCCTCCGACGGTCACCTCCTCGGTGACGGCACGTTCGTGCACCTCGCGCTCCGAGTCGCGCAGCCGGGCCCGCCGCCCGGGCCGCAGGAAGAGTTCGACGGCGCCCCGGCCCGCGAGGCGCGGGGCCACCAGCGACGTGGCGTTCAGGGCGGTGCTGACGAGTGCGACGGCCGGTTTCATCTGTTCTCCCGGTCAGGGTTCCTGGATGGGGATCGAGCGCGGGAAAATATTAGCACGACCGTTCGTGCAGTTTTCAGGTCAGGGAACCGCCGGAGGCGCATGCGCAGAAGCCGTGCCGCGGTCCTGCCCACCGACCGGGCGGGCCCGAACACGGCGGCGCGCAGGCCCGGACGACCCGGGCCGGCCCTCAGCCGGGCAGCAGCGCGGGGTCGGTCGCCTCGGCCGACAGCAGGCTCCGGACCGCCCGGGCCGCCCGCTCGTACGGCTGCGGGTCGTCGTACAGCACCGCGTGCGAGTTCGCCGTCTCCATCACCCCGATCAGCATGAAGGCCAGCTGGCCGAGGTCGGCGTCCGGGCGCAGCTGGCCCACCGCCCGGGCCTCCGCCAGCGCCCCGAGGACGAAGGACTCCCACTCCCTGGACGTCTCGGCGAGCAGGTCGCGGACCGGCCCGGGGCGGGCGTCGAACTCCGCGGTGACCTCGTAGAAGAAGCACCCGCCGGGGAAGACCCGGGCCCGGGAGTACTCCAGCCAGCCGGTGCACAGCGCCCAGACGTGCCCGAGCCCCGGGGCGGCCGGACGCGCCGGCTCGACCACCGCGTCGAAGAAGATCCGCCGACCGGCCCGGACCGTCGCCAGCTGCAGCTCCTCCTTGGAGCCGAAGGTGGCGAACACCCCGCTCTTGCTGAGACCCAGGTCGGTGGCCAGCCGGCCGATCGACAGCGCGTCGAGGCCCTCCACCGAGGCGATCGCGACCGCGCGCCGCAGCACCGCCCGGCGGGTCTCCTCACCGCGCAGGACGCGTCCGTCCGTGGAAGAGCCGGCCACTGCCCACCTCAGCTGTCGCGACGGGAACGGCGGCGCGCCCGTCCGCACCCGCGAACGGCCCGCACACCCTGGTGCCGCCAGGGTATAGCCCGGCGGCGCACCGGCGGCCGGCCCGTTCCGGCCGGGATCGCCCCGTCCGGCCGGGATCGCGAGGGATGCCCGGCCGGGATCGCGAGGGGTGCCCGGCCGGGCAGCCGCCGCCGACGGCGGGCCCGCGGCGCTAGTCGGCCGGCTCCGCCAGCAGCCGCTCAAGCACCGCGGCGTGTTCGAGCAGCCGCTCGTCGCCGCCCGCCGCCCCGACGCACTGCAGCCCGAGCGGCAGCCCGTCCGGCGACCGCCCGGCGGGCAGCGCGACGGCCGGCAGCCCCGCGTAGCTCCAGGGGAGGGACATCACCGCGTCGCCCGTACTGTCCAGGCCCCGCGGCGCGGGCCCGGGCGCGGCCGGGGTCAGCCAGAGGTCCACCCCGGCGACGGCGGCCTCGGCCGCCACCCGCTCGGCGAAGTGCACCCGGGCCCGCAGCGCCGCCGCGTAGTCGTCGCCGTCGACGCCCTGGCCGTGCCGGATCGCGGCGGCGGTCTCGTGCCGGTAGAGGCCGCCGAAGCGGGTGAACCAGTCCGCGTGCGCCCGCGCCGCCTCGTACCCGCTGACGGTCCGCAGGTGGCGGACCACCTCGTCGAAGTCCGGGATCAGGTCGATCCGGCGCAGGGTGAGTCCGGCCGCCTCCAGGCTCGCGAGCCGCGCCGCGAAGGCGGCCGCGGCGACCGGGCCCGCCCGGTCGAGGTAGGGGCCGACCGGAACGCCCAGGACCGGCCCCCGGCCGGATCCGGCCGGGGGCCGCCAGTCGTCGCAGAGGACGGATGCGGCGAGGGCGGCGCCCGCCAGGTCGGCGGTGAAGACCCCGGCGGTGTCGAGGGTCGGCGCGTAGGGCAGCACGCCGTCCAACGGGATCCGCCCGTGGGTGGGGCGGAACCCCACCACCCCGCAGTAGGCCGCCGGGCGGATCACCGAGCCCAGGGTCTGGGTGCCGATCGCGAGCGGAACCAGCCCGGCCGCGACGGCCGCCGCCGAGCCGCTGCTGGAGCCGCCCGGGGTGTGCGCGGGGGCGTGCGGGTTGCGGGTGGGGCCGGGGGCGGTCATCGCGAACTCGGCGGTCACGGTCTTGCCCGCGACCAGGGCGCCCGCCGTCCGCAGCCGTCCGACCAGCCCGGCCTGCGGTCCGGCCAGCACCCCGGGCGGCAGGGCCGAGCCGGCGTGGGTGGCCAGGCCGTCCACCCGGATGACGTCCTTGACGCCGACCGCCACGCCGTAGAGCGCCGGCCGGGCCGACGGCCGGGGGTGCCGGGCGGCCAGGGCGGCGGCCTCCTCGTGCAGCCGGCGGTGGCGCCCCGGCTCGGGGACGAAGGCGTGGAGCAGCGGGTCGAGCCGCTCGACGAGGGCGCAGAGCCGGTCGACGTGGTCGGGGAGCGCGGGCCGGTCGGCCCGCAGGGCGGCGGCCTCGCGGGTCAGCGACCGCGCGGCGGCCAGGGGCTCCACCTCGGCCTCCGTCCCCTCCTCCGGCTCCGGCTACTCGTGCTCGGCGGGCAGGTAGGGCGCCTCGCGCAGGAAGGTCGCCCCGCAGGTGTGACAGCAGAGCTCGGCGGTCCGGCCCCAGGCGGTCGGCTCCTCGGCGGCGGCCGCGGGGTCGATGTCGCGGCCGCACATCGCCACCTGCTCGCCCTCCCGGACCATGTGCCAGGTCTTCACCCCGGCGGAGGGGCCGCCGGACCCGTACTCGGCACGCATCTGATGCAACATGTCCCCATCGTCCGGCGGCCGTTCGGGCCCGGCAACCCGGACCGGGCCCGTCTTCCGCGACCGGCCCCGCTGGGGGCGGCCGGGGCCGGGGCGAGCGCCGCGGCCCGGGCGGGCGGGGCGGCTCAGCCGTCCAGCAGGGAGCCGTGCAGCCGCAGGCGGGCGATCCCGCCGTCCGGGTAGACGTCCAGCCGGACGTGCGTGGCGGGGCGGGGTTCGGCGAGCAGTAGGCGGTGGACGGCGTCCGGCTGGAGCCGGGTGCGCGGCAGCAGCTCGAACCAGCCGTCCGGGCCGCTCGCGTCGTCGCGGCCGGACAGGGCGGCCCAGCCAGCGGCGTTGCCGACGTAGCAGCCGGTGTCGATCTCCACGGCCCGGATCGCGCCGCGCCCGGCGAGCCGCAGCCGGACCCAGTCGTGCCCGCCGTCGCGTCGGCGGCGGTTCTCCCAGCCGTCGCCCATCGCCCGCGACCGGCCGGGCATGATCATGTTGGCGGGCGACGAGAAGAAGCGGTCGGAGGCGTCCTCCACCACTGCGCCGTTCTCCAGGGCCGCCAGGTCGAAGGTGCCCAGGGCGGCCAGCCAGGCGGGGTCGGGGCGGGCCTCGCCGTGCACCCGCAGCCGGGCGATCCCGCCGTCGGGGTACTGGCTGAGGCGCAGGTGGGTGAAGCGGCGGCGGCCCTCCACCGCGAAGCCGTTGGCGGCGTGGCCGCGCACCGCCGAGCGCGGCACCAGCGGCTGCCAGTCGGCCGCGAGCAGCTCCTCGGGGCCGGGGACACCGGGGAGCTCGACGCCGTCGACGGCTATCTGCCGCGGGTGGTTGCCCCGGAAGTGGGCGGTGTCGACGACCACGCCGTGCACGACTCCGGGCACGCCCAGGCGGATCAGCACCCAGTCGTGGTCGTCCGCGCCCGGGTGCGGGCCGGCGGTGGCGGCGCCGCGCCGGCGGCGGGTCTCCCACCCGTCCATGATCTGGCCCTTGTTGCCGAAGGTGTGCGGGCGGAACTCGGCCGGCTCCGGCAGCAGCAGGTTCTCCCGCTCGGCGAAGAGCTCGTCGTTGGCGGCCGGCACGGAGCCGCCGAGCCGGCGGTCGGCGAGGTCGGTGAGGGCGGTGAACGGGAAGTCCCCGCCGCGGTAGTCGGCGTAGGGGTCGCCTCCGGAGTAGGGGAGGGCATCGGTCGGGGACGCGGTCATGTCGGGCACCTTTCGGCCGGAGCGCGGTGGCGGTCGGGGCGGTTCCTCCACTGTGGCGCCGGACGAACCGTCAGGTCCATCGCAAAGATCTGACCGGAACGTTCAGTACGACTTCACGTTCCGGGCCGTGGCGGTGGCGGCGTCGGCCGCCGACTCCAGCGCGGCCAGCACCCGCCGCACCGGCGGCGCCTGCTCCGTCCCCACCCGGACGGCGGCCACCACCCGGCGGGTCGGCAGGTCGGCGGGCAGCGCCCGCACCACCGCGGCCCCGCCCCGGCCGGCGGAGGCCAGCCTGGGGACGAGGGCGACCCCGATCCCGGCCGCCACCATCGCCAGGATCGCCGACCAGTCGGCGGCGGTGTGCGCCCGCTCGGGCACGAACCCGGCGTCCGCGCAGGCCCCCAACGTGATGTCCCGCCAGGGGCCGGCCGCACCGTAGATCCAGGGCTCGCCCGCGAGGTCCGCCAGCCGCAGCCCGGGAGCCCCGGCGAGCGGGTGCCCCGGCGGCAGCGCCACGTCCAGCGGGTCGCTGAGCAGCGGGAACCGCAGGAACCGCGGGTCGTCCGCGGACGGCAGCTGGACGGAGAGCGACAGTGCCAGGTCCACCTCCCCGACCGCGAGCAGCCCGTACGCGTCGGCGGCCTCGGCCTCCACCACCCGGACGGTCAGCTGCGGCGCCTCCGCGCGCAGCCGGCCGATCGCCGGCACCAGCAGCCCGGTGATCGCGGTGGCGAACGCCCCCACCCGCACCTCGCCGGCCTCGCCGTGCAGATACCCCGCCAGCTCCGCCTCGGCCCGCTCCAGCTGCCCGAACACCCGCTCGGCGTGGCCGAGCACCAGCCGCGCCGCGCTCGTCAGCCGAACCCGCCGGCCGTACGGCTCCAGCATCGGCGCCCCGAGTTGCCGGGCCAGCGCCGAGAGCTGCTGGGAGACCGCCGAGGGCGTCATCCGCAGCCGCTCGGCGGCGGCCGTGACCGTCCCGCACTCGTCGAGCGCCTGCAGTACCCGCAGGTTCCGGAGGTCCCAGTCGGTCATCGGGCCAGGGTAGGACGGCCGCCGGGGGCAGTCGGACCGGCGGCGGCCGAGCGAGGCGCGGGGCCCGGTGGGGCGGCGGGCGGACGCCGGGGCGGCGCGGCGGCCCGGCGAGCCGTCAGGAGGCCATCCCCAGCCGGGAGCCGTCCTGCCACGTGAGGATCTTGTCGAAGCTCACGATGGCGCCGCGCAGCGGGTGGTTGCGCAGTTGGACGTGGTCGGTGAGGGCGTGGATGAGGAAGAGGCCCCGGCCGCTCTCCGCGCAGAGGTCGGGGAGGGTCTCCCGGTCCACCGGGCGCGGGGCCGGGGCCGGGCGGCCCGGCGGGAGGACGTGGGTGTCGTAGGGGGCCGGGCCGCCGGTGGGCCCGGTGCGGGGGGCGGTCAGGGCGGCGGCGGGCAGCGAGGCCCGGCCGCGGCGGGTACGGCGGCGGACGGCGGGCCGGCCGACCCCTCCGATCGGCCGGCGCGGGGCGCGGCCGACGGCGGGTGGCGGCGCGGCGGACGTGTCGGGCGCGGCGAACACGGCGGACGCGGTGGACGCGGTGGACGCGGCCGACGCGGTGGGCAGTCCGGGGCCCGAGTCGGTCACCTCGATCCGCAGGCGGTCGCCGGTCATCGAGGCGGTGACCTGGAACCCCTCGTCGGGACAGCCGCCCGCCGCGTGTTCGACGGCGTTGGCGCAGGCCTCGGTGAGGGCGACGCCGAGGTCGTAGGAGACCTGCCGGTCCACCCCGGCGGTCTCCATCGCGCCGAGCAGGATGCGCCGGGCCAGCGGGACGCTGGCGGGGTCGCGCTTGAGGTGCAGAGTCCACCAGATGTCCACGGGAGGTCCCTCCTGGCTGCGGCTCCACATACGACTAGGTATCTCCGGGCGATCCGGCGGCGAACCGTCCGTAAGGCGCACCATCACTCCTTCGGCGGATGGACTGAGGCCCGGGGGTGTGCCGAGCGGCGCACGAACGGGTGCGCACGCCGGGGCCGAACGGGCTATTCGTAGCGAAATCACCTCTCCGGGCCGGCCCGCACCGGCCGGACGGCGGCGGGATCGGGCAGCCCCGTGAGGCGACCCGGCGACGGGATCCGGGAGCACCGGGAGAGGGCCCCGCGACGGGACCCGGCGGCCGTCCGCGGCGGCGGGATCAAGCCGCGGCGGGAGGATTTCCGGCCCCCGGCGCCGGGGATTTCGTACCCTGCCCCATGGCGCCGGGGCCTCGGTGAGATGATGTCCCGGCCATGACTGACCACCCCGCCACCCCGCACCCGGGTGCCGCCGTACCGGATGCGCCGGTTCGGGCGGCCGCCTGGGATCTGCGGCTGGCGCGGGCACTGCCGTTCGCCCTGGTCTGCACGCTGATCGCGGCGGCCGGGCACGCCCTGGCCGGCGGCGGGGACGTCACCCTGCCCACCCTGGCGACCGGCTTCGCCGCGGTGCTCGCGCTCGCGGCGCTGCTCGGCGGGCGGGAACGCTCGCTGGCCGGTATCGCGGGCGCCCTCGGCGCGGGCCAGCTCGCCCTGCACGGGCTCTTCCACGGGTCCGGCGCCGCGCACGCGACCTCGATGGCCGCGATGGGACACGGCGCCTCCGGCCCGATGACGGCGCCGCAGCTGGCGGTCCGACTGCTCTGCAACGAGGCCCACCCCGGCACGCTCACCGGCCTGCCCGGCGGCACCAGCGCCGAGCAGATCATCAGCAACGCCGGCCTCGACCCGAACGACTACGCCGCCGCGGCCTGGTGGCAGGGCGGCCTGTTCGGCCTGACGCCCGCCATGCTCGCGGGTCACCTCGCCGCCGCCCTGGTGGCCGGCTGGTGGCTGCGGCGCGGCGAGGCCGCGCTGTGGCGGCTGCTGCGGATCACCGCCGCCGCCGCGAAGGAACTGGCGGCGCCGCTGCGGACGGCCCTCGCGCTGCTCGCCTCGCTGCTGCGCGGGCTGCTCGGCACGCCCGGCGGGTCGGTCCGCCCGTACGGCACCGGTGAGGGGACGTGGCGGCTGCCTCCGGCGGCGGCGCTGCGGCACAGCGTGGTCCGGCGAGGTCCGCCGCGGGTGGCCTTCGCGCGCTGACGGGCCTGCCGCAGGGCAGCCGCAGGGCGCGCACGCGAAGCCGTACCCGTCGAGCGGTACGGCTGTCCGGCCAACCCCACGGCGTGGTCCGCCCGTGGTGCGGGAACCCCCGTGCCCGTCGCGGCCGCCCTCCTCCGATCGGAGACCCCACAGCCATGCGTTCCACTCCTGCCCGTCGCATCGTCGGTATCGCCCTCGCCACCGCCGCCGGCGTCGTAGCCCTGGCCGGCCCGGCCTTCGCCCACGTCACCGTGCAGCCCGGCAACGCCCAGCAGGGCGCCTACACCGCCGTGGACTTCCGGGTCCCGAACGAGAGCGACACCGCGAGCACCGTGAAGCTCGAGGTGAACCTGCCGCTGGACCACCCGCTGGCCTCCGTCCGCACGCTGCCGCTGCCCGGCTGGACCGCCACCCTGGAGAAGTCCAAGCTCGACAAGCCGATCAAGGTGCACGGCAACGACGTCAACGAGGCCGTCTCGAAGATCACCTGGACCGCCGACCCCGGCACGAAGATCGCCGCCGGGCAGTTCCAGGAGTTCCGGGTCTCGATCGGCCCGCTCCCGACCGACACCGACAAGCTGACCTTCAAGGCGCTGCAGAGCTACGACAACGGCGAGGTCGTCCGCTGGATCGACGAGGCCAAGGAGGGCCAGCCCGAGCCCGCCAAGCCCGCCCCCGTGCTGACCCTCACCAAGGCCGCCGCCACCGACGCGGCCGCCGACGGCCACCACGTCGAGGCCACCACCTCGCAGGACGCCGCCGCCCACGCCACCGTCAAGAGCAGCGACTCCACCGCCCGGATCCTCGGCGTGGTCGGCATCGTGGTCGGCGTGATCGGCGCCGGTGTCGGCTTCCTCGGCCTGCGCCGCAAGGGCGACAGCGCCGCCTCCTGACCGAAGCACCGGCCGGGCCGTACGCACCCGTACGGCCCGGCCGGTGAGACCCGCGCGCACGATCGGACCCCGCAATGCCCCGTACCCCCGCCACCCGCACCCCCGCCGCCCGCCGCACCGCACCGCGCCTGCTCGGCGCGGCCGCCGCCGGCCTGGCCGCCGTCCTCGCCCTCACCGCCTGCGGCTCCGGCGGCTCACCCGCGGCCGGGCCCGCGAAGGTCTCCAAGGAGGCCAAGGACTCCCCGTACGAGGGGACGGTGCTCGGCAAGCACTTCGACAAGCCCGCGCTGGTGCTGAACGACACCTCGGGCCAGCCCTTCGACCTGCGCAAGCAGACCGCCGGCCGCAGCACCCTGCTGTTCTTCGGCTACACCAGCTGCCCGGACGTCTGCCCCACCACCATGGGCGACATCGGCGTGGCGATGCAGAAGCTCCCCGCCGAGGAGCAGCAGAAGATCGACGTGGTCTTCGTCTCCACCGACCCCCAGCGGGACACCCCCCAGGTGCTGCGCACCTGGCTCGACTCGATGGGCAAGGGCTTCATAGGCCTGACCGGCGACCTCGACCAGGTCAAGGCGGCGGCGAAGACCCTCGGCATCCTGGTCGAGGACCCGGTGGTGAACAAGGACGGCAGCGTCACCTCCACCCACGGCGCGCAGGTGCTGGCCTTCCTGCCCGACGACAAGGCGCACCTGCTCTACCTGAGCGCCACCTCGCCGCAGACCTACCAGCACGACCTGCCGCTGCTCGCCCGAGGGGTTCCGGCGTGAGCAGCCGTTCGTTCCGGACCACCGCCATCACCGGCGCACTGGTGGCGACCGCCCTCGGCGCGGGCACCCTGCTGGTCGGCTGGGGGCCGGACGGCGGGAGCGGCACGGGCGGCGCGGCGCGGCTGAGCATCGCCGACCCCTACATCCCGCTGCCGGCCGGCGGCGGGATGGCCGCCGGCTACCTGACCGTGCGCAACACCGGCGGCGAGGACGAGCTGGTCAAGGTCAGCAGTCCCGGGGCATCCTCGGTCACCATGCACCACTCGACCGAGAGCTCGATGGAGAGCGCCGGGCCGCTCGCCGTGCCGGCCCGCGGTGCCCTGGAGCTCGCCCGGGGCGGGACGCACCTGATGATCATGGGGTGGTCGAAGCAGCCCGCCCTCGGTGACGAGCTCGAACTCGACCTGACCTTCGCCAAGTCCGGCACCATCGCCGTCAAGGTGCCGGTCACCTCGCTCACCTACCGGCCCGGCCAGCAGGACTCAGGAAACTAGGGGATGCGCCAGATGCTGAAGGCCAGTCACCGCAGGCTCACCGGACTGCTCGGGATCCTCGGCGCGCTGCTCGCGCTGATGATCGCGGGGGCCGGGCCCGCCTCCGCCCACGCGACGCTGGAGTCCACCGACCCCGCGCAGAACTCGGTGCTCGCCACCGCGCCGGGCTCCGTCACGCTGACCTTCAGCGAGAGCGTCTCGCTCTCCGGCGACTCGGTCCGGGTCCTCGACCCGGCCGGCAAGCCCGTCGACACCGGCAACCCCGGGCACGCCGACGGCCACCAGAACACCGCCCGGGTCGGGCTGACCGGCGGCCTCGGGAACGGCACGTACACCGTCGCCTGGCGGGCCGTCTCCGACGACTCGCACCCCGTCGGCGGCGCCTTCACCTTCTCCGTCGGCGCGCCCTCGGAGACCTCGGTCTCCACCGCCGCCCTGCAGGACGCCAAGGCCGACAGCGTGGTGGCCGCCCTCTACGGCACCGGCCGCGCCGTCGCGTACGGCGCCTTCGCCCTGCTGATGGGCACGGCCGGCTTCGTCCTGCTCTGCTGGCCGGCCGGCGCGGCGGTGCGCGCGGTGCAGCGGCTGCTGATGACGGGCTGGGTCTCGCTGCTGGTGTCCACCGTCGCCGTCCTGCTGCTGCGCGGGCCGTACGAGCGCGGGTCGGGCCTCGGCCAGGCCCTGGACCTGTCACTGGTGCGCACCACGCTGGACGAGCGGATCGGCACCGCCCTCGCCGCCCGGCTGCTGCTGCTCGCCACCGCGGGCGTCTTCCTCTCCCTGCTGGTCGGCCAGCTCGGCGGGCCGGTGCCGGCAAAGGCCGCCGGGCCGGCCGGCGACGAGCGGCCGGCCGACGACGGTGACGGTGACGGTGGCGGTGAGGCGGACGAGCTGCGCCGGCTGGAGCAGCGCGCCGCCGAGCGCCCGCAGCGCGAGGCCCGGATCGGCCTCGGCGTGGCCGGGGTGCTGCTCGCCGTCGCCCTCTCCGCCACCTGGGTGGGCGCCGACCACGCCTCGGTCGGCATCCAGGTCTGGCTGGCGCTGCCGTTCGGCGTCGTGCACCTGATCGCGATGGCCCTGTGGCTGGGCGGCCTCGCCACCCTGCTGCTCGGCCTGCGGCACGGCCTGGGGGCCGAGACCGCCGACCGCTTCTCGACGATCGCCTTCGGCTCGGTGGCCGCGCTCACCGTGACCGGCGTCTACCAGTCCTGGCGCGGGCTGGGCAGCTGGAGCGCCCTGGTCGACACGGAGTACGGCCGGCTGCTGCTGATCAAGGTCGGCTGCGTGGCCGTGATGCTCGGGGTGGCGTGGATCTCGCGCAGCTGGGTGGCCCGGCTGCGCGCCGCCGACGTCGAACGCCAGGGCGCCGCCGGCGCCGAGCACGCCCCGACGGCCCGGCCGACCGGCGCGGGCGGGACGGTCCGGACCGGCCGGACCGGCGAGGAGGCCGCCCGGGACGTGCGGGAGCTGGTGGCCGCAGGTGCCGGGGGCGGCGGCGCGGCCGAGACGGCGGATCCCGTCCGCCGGGCGCAGCTGGAGCGCCAGCAGGCGGCCGAGCGCAAGGCCGACCGGGAGCGGGGGTTCACCCCCGCCAAGGCCGGACTGCGCCGCTCGGTGCTGGTCGAGGCCGGGGTCGCGGCGGCGGTGCTGGTGGTGACCACGATGCTCACCAACGCGCCGCCCGGGCGGGTCGCCCAGGCGGTCGCGGCCGGCGCGGACCGGCCCGGGGCGAGCGCCCCGGCCGGCGGCGCGCAGGCCCCGCAGACCGTGCCCGGACAGACCCTGGAGCTGAAGCTCCCCTACGACACCGGCGGCCGGACGCCGAACGCCAAGGGCACCGCCACCGTCACGCTGAACCCGGCCCGGACGGGTGCCAACGAGGTGCACCTCAAGCTGGACGGCCCGGACGGCGGGCCGGTCGAGGTGCCCGAGGTGCAGCTCGCCTTCACCCTGCCCGACCGCGACCTCGGCCCGCTGCCGGTCACCCTCAGCGCCGAGGGCACCGGGCGCTGGACGGGCACCGCACAGCTGCCGCTGGCCGGGAACTGGGTGGTGTCGGTGGCGGTCCGCTCCTCCGACATCGACCAGGCCACCGAGACCAAGTCCCTCACGATCGGTTGAGCACCATGACCAGCACGGCCGACCCGGACGGTTCCGGACCGGGCGCCCCCGCCGCCGGCACCCCGGTCGACGGCCGCCCGAGGGCGGCGGGGTTCTCCCGGCGCGCGCTGCTGGGCGGAGCCGGCGCCGGGCTGGTCGCCGGCGCGGCGGGCGGCGCGGCGGGCGACCGGGCCGCCCGGACGGCGCCCGCCGCCGCCGGAGCGCCCGTCGGCCTGGGCGCCGGGCGGATCCCGTTCCACGGGCCGCGGCAGGCCGGCATCCTCGAACCGCAGCAGGCCCGGGTGCACCTCGCCGCCTTCGACCTGGTGCCCGGCGCCGGCCGGGAGGAGCTGCGGACCCTGCTGCGGCGTTGGTCCCGGACCTCGGCCCGGCTCACCCGGGGCGAGCCCGCCGACGAGTACGAGAGCCGGACGGCCGCCGACGCCGGACCGTGCTCGCTGACCGTCACCTTCGGCTTCGGCGCGACCCTCTTCGCCAAGGCCGGCCTCGCCGACCGCCGCCCGCGCGCCCTCGACCCGCTGCCGGACTTCCCCGAGGACGCCCTCGACCGGGCCCGCAGCGACGGCGACCTCTGGGTGCAGATCGGCGCCGACGACGCCCTGGTGGCCTTCAACGCCCTGCGCGTGCTCCAGCGGCAGGCGGCCGGCACCGCGGCGGCCCGCTGGCAGATGGCCGGGTTCAGCCGCACCCCCGGGGCCACCGCCCGCCCGATGACCGGCCGCAACCTGATGGGGCAGGTCGACGGCACCAACAACCCCCGGCCGCAGGACCCGGACTTCGCCGCGAAGGTGTTCTGCGGCGCCGAGGAGCCCGGCTGGCTGGCCGGCGGCTCGTACGTGGTGCTGCGCAGGATCAGGATGCTGCTCGACAACTGGGAGAACCTCCCGGAGGACCGCCAGGAGCGGGTGATCGGCCGGCGCAAGTCCGACGGCGCGCCGCTCTCCGGCGGCGGCGGGAGCACCGCCGTCGACCTCGCCGCGCAGAACGCCGACGGCACCCTCGCGGTGCCCGCCGACGCGCACGTCCGGGTGGCCGCGCCGGCCTCCAACGGGGGCGCGGCGATGCTGCGGCGGGGCTTCTCGTACCACGACGGCATGCTGCCGGACGGCTCCCCGGACGCCGGGCTGCTCTTCCTGGCGTTCCAGGCCGACCCCGGGCGCGGCTTCGTCCCGGTGCAGCGCAGGCTCGCGCGCGGGGACGGCCTCTCGCGCTTCCTGCGGCACGAGGCGAGCGGCCTGTACGCCGTACCGCCGGGCGCCCCCGAGGACGGCTACGTGGGCCAGGCCCTGCTGGAGGGCTGACCGGGGACGCGTCCGTCCGGCCGGGCGGCGGGCACTCTAGCCGACGGACAGCGTTCGCGTGCTCACCATGCGGATGCTTCGTTGCCCGGTGCGGCGAGTGACTAAGGTGGCAAGCCTGGTACCGCTGTGCAACACCCCTGCGCACCCACCCCTGCGCGGCACCCCTTTCTCGTACGGAGGCGGCAATGTCGGCCACCCGCTACACCTACCTCGGGCCCGAGGGCACCTTCACCGAGGCGGCCCTGCGGACCCTGCCCGAGGCGGCGACCCGGGAGCTGGTGCCGCTGACCTCGGTGCCCGCGGCCCTGGACGCGGTGCGCGAGGGGCAGGCCTCCGGGGCGTTCGTACCGATCGAGAACTCCGTCGAGGGCGCCGTCACCGCGACCAGCGACGAGCTGGCCTCGGGCGCGCCCCTGATGATCTACCGCGAGGTGCTGCTGCCGATCGCGTTCGCCCTGCTGGTGCGGCCCGGCACGGCGCTGGAGGACATCAAGACCGTCACCAGCCACCCGGTGGCCCAGCCGCAGGTGCGCCGGTGGCTCGCGGCCAACCTGCCGGACGCCCGCTGGGAGTCCGCCGCCTCCAACGCCGACGGTGCCCGGCTGGTGCAGGAGGGCCGCTTCGACGGGGCCTTCGCGGGGGAGTTCGCCGCTCCCGTGTACAACCTGGAGCCGCTGGTCAAGGACATCCACGACGCCGAGAACGCGGCGACCCGGTTCGTCCTGGTCGGCCCGCCCGGCCGGGTGTCCTCGCCCACCGGCCTGGACAAGACCTCGATGGTGGTCTGGCTGCCGGACGACCACCCGGGCGCCCTGCTGGAACTCCTCCAGGAGTTCGCGGTGCGCGGGGTCAACCTGATGCGGATCGAGTCCCGCCCGACCGGCGAGGGCATGGGCAACTACTGCTTCCTGATCGACTGCGAGGGGCACCTGGCCGAGCGCCGGGTGAGCGAGGCCCTGATGGGGCTGAAGCGGATCTGCCCGCAGGTGCGCTTCCTCGGCTCCTATCCGCGGGCGGACCGCCAGACCTCCACGTACCAGCGTCCGGGGACTTCGGACCGCGACTTCACGCAGGCGGCGGACTGGCTGTCGCGCTGCCTGGACGGACGCGGCGAGGTCTGAGGCCCGCCACCGCCTCTGACGCCTCCGCCCCGGACGCCGGCCGGGCCAGCGAGCAGCCCACTCGACCAGAGCGATCAGTGCTGATCGGAATCGACTGAATTTCGGCGCTTTCCGACGCGCCGGTGAGTTCACCCGCCCGGGCCACCCGATCACGGTCCACCCGGGCGGGTGGGCTCCGCGGCGCCCGGCCGCGCATCCCCGGTCGACCGGCGCCCTTCGTCCACAGGCGGCCCGGGCCGGGCGGCGGCCGTCCACGGCTATCCACAGGCGGCCCCTGGTATCCACAGGCCCGAGTTATCCACAGGCGTACGGGTGAGTCGACAAACCGGTATAGCCACTGACAGTCATGGTCGGATCATCGGTTTGCGGCACAGAGATGACTAATCGGACCGGAGTCACCCTTGTGCCATCAAATCACCCGTCCGAGCGGACTAATTCCCCCGCCCGAGAAGGTGGAATGAGGTTTCAAACCTCAATTCCTCAGCAGATCTCAATCTGGACCTTGAGTTCCCCGCGATCCACAGGCGCCGCCCGCGCCCTGTGGATAAGCGCCCGCGCAAGGTGTGATCCCCAGGGTTATCCACAGGATCCGAGGGGTTATCCCCAACCGGAATCAACAGGCTCCACGGGGCGCCCGTCGGTGCCTCGACCGCCCTCCGCAGGCCCTCCGACCTGCGATCCCTCCGACGGGCCGGCTCATGGTCGCAGAGAACCGGGCAGAAAGCGACATATCCGGATGAGTGGCGACCGGCCGTCGCCGGCCCGGTGCCGCCCCCTCCTCCATCCGCCCTCTGCCGGCACCCACCGTCCGCCGGCCGACGGAAACCGGTACCGATACCCCGGTCCCGTCCCGGTAGGCTTGCCCCCGTGATTGACCTTCGCCTGCTCCGTGAGGACCCAGACCGAGTGCGCGCCTCGCAGCGCGCCCGTGGCGAGGACGTCGACCTGGTCGACGCCCTCCTCTCCGCCGACGAGCGGCGGCGGTCCTCGGGCAGTCGCTTCGACGAGCTGCGCAACGAGCAGAAGACGCTCGGCAAGCAGGTCGCCAAGGCCCAGGGCGAGGAGAAGACCGCCCTGCTCCAGCGCACCAAGGCGCTGGCCGAGGAGGTCAAGGCCGCCGACGCCGAACAGGGCGCCGCCAAGGAGGAGGCCGACCGCCTCGTCCGCCGGCTGGCGAACCTGATCGACCCGGCCGCGCCGATCGGCGGCGAGGAGGACTTCGTCACGCTGGAGGAGATCGGCACCCCGCGCGACTTCGCGGCCGAGGGCTTCGAGCCCAAGGACCACGTCGAGCTGGGCCAGATCCTCGGCGCCATCGACACCGAGCGCGGCGCCAAGGTCGCCGGCTCGCGCTCCTACTACCTGACCGGCGTCGGCGCGCTGTTGGAGCTCGCCCTGGTCAACATGGCGATCGCGCAGGCCGTCGCCGCCGGCTTCACCCCGATGATCACCCCGGCGCTGGTCCGCCCGGCCGCCATGGACGGCACCGGCTTCCTCGGCCAGGCCGCCGAGAACGTGTACTACCTGCAGGACGACGAGCGCTACCTGGTCGGCACCAGCGAGGTCCCGCTCGCGGCCTACCACATGGACGAGATCATCGACGCGGAGAAGCTCCCGCTGCGCTACGCCGGCTACTCCTCGTGCTTCCGCCGCGAGGCCGGCACGTACGGCAAGGACACCCGCGGCATCATCCGGGTGCACCAGTTCGAGAAGGTGGAGATGTTCGTCTTCACCACGCCGGAGGAGGCGGAGGCCGAACACCGCCGCCTGCTCCAGTGGGAGAAGGACTTCCTCAACGCGCTCGACCTGCCGTACCGGGTGATCGACCTCGCCTCCGGCGACCTCGGCTCCTCGGCCGCGCGCAAGTTCGACATCGAGGCCTGGGTGCCGACCCAGGGCAAGTACCGCGAGGTCACCTCCACCTCGAACTGCACCGAGTACCAGGCCCGCCGGCTCTCCATCCGGGTCCGCGAGGACAACAAGGTCCGCCCGCTGGCCACCCTGAACGGCACCCTGGTCGCCGTCCCGCGCGTCATCGTGGCGATCCTGGAGAACCACCAGCAGGCCGACGGCTCGGTGGTGGTCCCCGAGGCGCTGCGGCCGTACCTGGGCGGACGCGCGGTGCTCGAACCGGTCAAGGACCGTGTCTGACGAGGCCCGGCAACCGGCGCCGCGCGGCACGGCCGCGCGGCGCCCGCACGACGACACCGATCCCGGGAGACGCAAGGCCATGAGCACCGACCGCGCCGACTCCGTCTCCCCCGGTGGTGGCGACCTGCCCTTCCGGCTGGTCGCCACCGACCTCGACGGCACCCTGCTGAACAGCGCCGAGACCGTCTCCGCGCGCAACCGCGCCGCGCTGGCCGCCGCCACCGCCGCCGGGGCCTCGCACATCATCGTCACCGGACGCTCGGCCGGCTGGGCCCGCCCGGTCTTCGACGAGATCGGCTACACCGGGACGGCGGTCTGCGGGCAGGGCGCCCAGGTCTACGACGCGGGCGCGCACAAGCTGATCACCTCGATGACCCTGGACCGCCGGCAGGCCGCCCTCGCGATCGCCAAGATCGAGGCCGAGACCGGCCCGCTGGCCGTCGCCGCCAACCAGGACGGCCTGGACGGCCAGGTGCTGGCGGGCCCCGGCTACGCGCTGCAGATCGGCACCGAGCTGCCGATCCTCCAGGTGCCCTCCGACGAGCTGCTGAGCACCCCGGTCAGCAAGCTGTACATCCAGCACCCGGGCCTCACCGACGACGAGCTCGCCGAGGCCGCCCACCGGGTGGCCGGCGACCTGGTCGGCGTCGTCATGGCCGGCCCGGGCATCGTGGAGCTGCTGCCGCTCGGGCTGAGCAAGGCGACCGGACTCGCCGTGGCGGCCCGCCGCCTGGGCTTCCGCCCGGCGGACACCATCGCCTTCGGGGACATGCCCAACGACGTGCCGATGTTCGCCTGGGCCGCGCACGGCGTCGCGATGGCCAACGCCCACGAGCAGCTGCTGGCGGTGGCCGACGAGGTCACCGTGAGCAACGACGAGGACGGCGTGGCCGTCGTCCTGGAGCGGCTCTTCCCCGCGGTCTGACGGGCCGGACCGGCCCCGCCCGCGGCCCGCGACTCCGTGCTCCCCGGCCCCGCGACCGGCCGCCCGGAACGTGATCGTCGCCACCCGGATGCCGTCCTCACAGGAAGAGTTTGTATGCTCCGCTGAAGCTCCATGCCCAGGCCGGAGCTCTGTAGGAGGTATCACCGAGCGAACCCCCGGGGACGCTCGACCGCTCCTGCGATCCTCGTCCGTGCAACCTGAGGGCCTTCTCGATCGTCTCTTTGGGTGCGGTGCTCCTTTGCACACGGCGCTCTCCGGGTGCGGTGCTCCCCAGGGGCAGTGCGAGGTTGCTGCTTCCGCCGGTGAAAGGTACACGCATGTCAGGCCAGTGGGACGAGAGCCCCTACCGGGGCGACGGGCAGTGGCATGACGACGCGACGGACGGCGCCGTGCGCACCGACCAGCCCGGTACGGGCGGCGGCTCGGTACCCGCGCCCAGGACGGGCGGCCGGGCCGAGGCCCGGCGGGCCGCGCAGGGGCGCGGCGGCCACGGCAAGTCCGGCGGGGGGCGGGCGGCGGGCGGCGGGCGCGGCAGGAAGCCCCAGCGCAACAACAGGAAGAAGTACGTCGCCTGGACCGCGGCCGGCGCCATGGTCCTGATAGTCGCCGCGGGCGGCGCGCTGTACCTGAAGCTCAACGGGAACATCAAGACCTTCGACTCCGACGCGATCAGCGCCGACCGCCCGCCCGAGACCCAGGCCGACGCCAACGGCAACAAGCCGGTCAACGTCCTGCTGATCGGGTCCGACAGCCGCAGCGGCAACAACAGCGACCTCGGCGGCGGCGACGAGGGCGGCGCCCGCTCGGACACCACGATCCTCTTGCACGTCTACGCCGACCACAAGCACGCCGTCGGCATCTCCATCCCCCGCGACGCCCTGGTGACCGTTCCCTCCTGCAAGCTCCCGAACGGGAAGTGGAGCAAGGAGCTGACCAACCAGATGTTCAACTCGGCCTTCTCCACCGGCAACTCCGAGGAGGGCAACCCGGCCTGCACGCAGAACACCGTGGAGAAGCTGACCGGCATCCGGGTGGACCACACCATCGAGGTCAACTTCGAGGGCTTCGCCGCGATGACCGCCGCGGTGAACGGCGTGGACGTCTGCCTGCCGAACGCCATCTACGAGAACGACCTGAACGAGAAGCTCCCCAAGAAGGGCGCCGAGGTCTTCAAGAAGGGGCAGCAGACCGTGCAGGGCAAGCAGGCCCTGGACTACGTCCGGCTGCGGCACGGCATCGGCGACGGCTCGGACATCGGCCGGATGAAGCGCCAGCAGGCCTTCATGGGCTCGCTCATCTCCAAGGTGAAGAAGCAGGGCCTGAGCCCGACCACCCTGCTGCCGCTGGCCGACGCCGCCACCAAGTCGATGACCGTCGACCCGGACCTCAGCACCGCCGACAAGCTGCTGTCCTTCGCCCTGTCGATGAAGAACATCGACATGCACGACCTGAAGTTCATCACCGCGCCCTGGGTCTTCAGCACCACCCACACCGGCCGGATCGAGCTGGTCCACCCGGCGGTGGACAACCTGTGGGCGACCCTGAAGGCCGACCGCACCATCGACGGCCAGGACGCCACCGGTCAGCAGCCCGACGCCGCGGCCTCGCCCGCCGCCGACCAGGCGTCCGCCCCGGCCGCGCCGGCGCCCGCGCCCGCCCCGGCGGCCGACACCGACGGCGCCGGCATCAAGGTCGCCGTCTACAACGGCACCACGGCCCCGGGCATGGCCGGCAAGGCCAGCGAGGCGCTGAAGGCCTCCAACTTCACCGTCACCAAGGTCGCCACCGCCTCCTCCACCAACCACAGCAGCACCGTGGTGGAGTACGGCCCCGGGATGAAGGCCAAGGCGGACAAGGTCGTCGCGCTGTTCCCCGGTTCCACCGCCGCGGCGAGCAGCGCGGCGGGCATCAGCCTCGTCCTCGGCAAGGACTACGCCGCCGCGAACGGGGGCGGCACCACCCCCGGCGCCACCGC
This sequence comes from Kitasatospora sp. NPDC057015, assembly GCF_042673745.1. Lineage (NCBI taxonomy): Bacteria > Bacillati > Actinomycetota > Actinomycetes > Kitasatosporales > Streptomycetaceae > Kitasatospora > Kitasatospora sp. NPDC057015. The sequence goes on along the minus strand of NZ_JBHUSG010000007.1, from coordinate 141,206 downwards.
GGCACCGACGGTCCCGGCCCCGCTGCCGAGCAGCGTCACCGCCGAGGCCCGCTCCGCCGACGACGACATCTGCGCGAACACCACGTACGGCGCCGGCGGCTGATCCGCCCGAGGCGTGCGAAACGGGTGTGCCCGCCGGTCAGGACCGGCGGGCACACCCGTTTCCACCCGGCGTCGGCGCCGGGGCCGCTCAGAGCGCCGCGCGGACCCAGCCGTCGACGAGGGCGGTGAGGTCCTGGTCGGCGGCGGAGTGCTCCACCACGTGCGTCCTGATCACGTCGCCGCCGCCGTGGCCGAAGATCCCGCCGCGCTTGTCGGCCTCCAGCACGACCTCGACCCGGTGCGGGGTCGCCAGGAAGGTCACCTCGACCGAGTTGCAGGCGTGCGCGTACTGCGGCGCCGCCGAGAACTCGATCTCCTGGTAGAACGGCAGGCTCTGGCCGGTGCCGCGGATGTGGCCGGCCTCCAGGTCGGCGGAGCGGAAGCGGAAGCCGAGCGCGAGGAAGGCGTCCAGCAGCCGGCGCTGGACGGGCAGCGGCTCGACGTCCAGCGGGTCGGAGTCGCCCTTGTCGAGGGCGCCGCTGATGTCCACCTCGGTGCGCACGCCGAGTGCCATCCCGGACAGCCGCTGCCCGGCGATCGCGGTCACCGGGGTCTCGTACGGCACCGGGAAGGCGAACGGGATGCTGCGCGTCTCGCCGGGCGCGAGGTGCAGCGGCGGGGTGACGGAGAAGCGGGCGAACGGGTGGAGACCGGTGCTCTCGCCCTCCTCGTGCTCGATCTCCACCCGGGCCACCAGGGTCAGGGTGATGCCGGCGATGTCGGCCGCGACCGTGCCGCCGGTCAGGTTGACGTGCCCCTGGAGCGAGCCGCCGGGCTGCACCACCGGGGTGGTCAGGACGGTGTCGACGGCGGGGCCGCCGACACCGAGGGCGCCGAGGAGCTTCTTGAACACCATGCGGGTGCTCTCCTTGAGTGTGTGCGGGTGCGGGTGGACTCGGGTGCGACGCGGGATCCGCCGTTCCGGCCGATCGGAGGAACGCCACGCGGCGCCGCGCGGTTCCCCGACCTCGTCGACACGAGTTGTAGGATGACCGGACAAGCAGTTGTAGGATGACTGCCGAAGCCGCCCCGGGCCGACCCGGAGCGGCCGCGCAGCAGCGCACCGCGGCAGAGCACCGCAGCGGCGCACCACGCGCGGAGCACCGCGACCGAACCGCATCCGACCCCGGGGGCCGACCGTGACCAGCCCGAACGACAGTCTGCAGGCCGCCGGCAAGCGTTCGCTGGTGGACGCCGCCATCGAGCAGCTGCGCGAGCAGCTCGCCGCCGGCACCTGGCCCGTCGGCACCCGGATCCCCACCGAACACGAGCTGGCCGAGCGCCTCCGGGTCGGTCGCAACACCGTCCGGGAGGCCGTCCGGGTCCTGGTGCACGCCGGCATGCTCGTCACCCGGCAGGGCGAGGGCACTTTCGTCCGCAGCAGCAGCGACCCGGCCTCCGTGCTGCGCGGAGTGCAGCGCTCCGGCGTCCGGGACGTCCTGGAGGTCCGGGCCGCACTGGAGACGGAGGCGGCCCGGCTGGCCGCGCTGCGGCACACCCCCGAGGACATCGTCCGGATGCGGGCCGTGCTGGCCCGGGAGGCCGAGGTGATCGCCGGCCACCCCGAGCGGGCCGGCCGCGAGGCCACCGTCGAGCACGACCTGGAGTTCCACACCGCCGTCGTCGAGGCCGCCAACAACCCGGCACTGACCGAGGTGTACCGCTACTTCGGCGCCTCGGTGCGCGAGTCGATGCGGACGGCCTTCGGCGACCACGAGATGCCCGAGGTGGTCGTGGCCACCCACGAGGCCCTGGTGGACGCCATCGAGAGCGGCGACCCGGACCGGGCCGAGGCCGCCTGTCGCGAGCTGCTGAACGGCCCGATCGCCGCCGTCGAGCAGCTCCTCGCCAGCATCGCCGCGCGGAAGTGACCCGGCGGGGCACCGCCGCCCCGTACCGCTTCCCCGAAACCGCACCCCGGAAAGAGCCCCCGTCCCATGGCAGTCACCCGTGCCCGGCAGCCGCTGGTCACCTCCCCGATCCCCGTCCGCGCCCGGCTCGCCCACCCGGCGCTGCTGCTCACCGGCATCCTGCTGGTCGCCCTGAACATGCGGGCCTGCCTCGCCGCGATCTCGCCGATGGTGGGCGAGATCCAGCAGACCCTGGGCCTCTCCTCCACCGTGAGCGGCCTGATCACCACCGTTCCGGTGCTGTTCCAGGGCCTCGGCGCACCGCTCACCCCCCGGCTGACCCGGCGGTTCGGCACCGAGCGGGTGGTGCTCGGCGCGGTGCTGGTGCTCGGCGCCGGCGTCCTGCTGCGGGTGCTGCCCTCGATCGCCGCGCTGTTCGCGGGCTGCGTGGTGATCGGCGTCGCGATCGCCGTCCTGAACGTCTCGCTGCCCGGCCTGGTCAAGCGGGAGTTCCCCGGCCGGGCCGCCACCATGACCGGCGTCTACTCGACCACCATGCTGGTCGGCGCCACCCTGGCCGCCGGGGTCTCCGTACCGCTGGAGAAGGCGCTCGGCGGCGGCTGGCAGGCCTCGCTCGGCGCCTGGTCGGTGCTGGCGCTGATCGCCGCGGTGGCCTGGCTGCCGCAGGTCCTGCGCTCCCGCCAGGAGCGCGCGGTGGTGGCCGCCGCCCCCGCCGGGCCGCCGATCGAGGGGATCTGGCGCTCGCCGCTGGCCTGGCGGATCAGCCTGTTCATGGGCATCTCCTCGCTGCTGGTCTACACCCTGGTCGCCTGGCTGCCGACCATCCTGGCCGACCACGGGATGGACCGCGGCGAGGCCGGCCTGGTCTTCGCGTTCAGCAACCTCGTCCAGGTGGCCGGCGCCTTCCTGGTCCCGCTCGCGGCCGGCCGGATGACCCGCCAGCGCGGCCTGGCGGTGGCGATGGCGGGGCTGAACGCGCTGGGCATCGCCGTCCTGCTGCTCTCGCCCGTCCCCGGGGCCTGGGTGTCGGCCACCCTGCTGGGCATCGCCCAGGGCGGATCGCTGGGCCTGGCCCTCGCCTTCATCGTGCTGCGCACCGGCAGCGCGGCGGGCGCCGCCCGGCTCGGCGGCATGACCCAGGCGGTCGGCTACCTGGTGGCGGCGGCCGGCCCGGTCGGCGCCGGCGCCCTGCACCAGCTGACCGGCAGCTGGAACACGCCGCTGGTGCTGCTGCTGGTGCTGGCCGGCGTCGCGGCGGTGGCGGGCTGGGGCGCGGGCCACAACCGGACGCTCTGAGCGCCCCCGCGTCCGACGGGTACGCTCCCGCTCAGTCCTCGGCGGCCAGGGTCAGCCCGGCCAGCCGGACCGAGGCGAGCACGGTGGCCGCCACGGTGACCACGACCAGCAGCGGGACGGCCGCGCCCAGCGCCACGTCCGCCGTGATCGCGCCCTCGGCGGCCACCGCCTCGGCGACCGACAGGCCCCACTGCTGCACGCTCAGGGTCCTGGCCCCCTGGACGAAGTTGCCGATCAGGCTCTCCCAGACCAGCGCGTACGCCAGACCCGCCACCACGGCGTGCCGGGTGACGACGCCCAGCAGCAGGAACAGCGCGCTGTACGCGGCCCCGGCCACCAGGGTGGCGACGGTGAAGGCGAGCGCCAGCCCGTCCTTCGTCCCGTACAGGATCAGTCCGGCGACGAAGGTGGGGACGGCCGCGATCACCCAGGTGGTGCCGATCGCCACGGCCAGCTTGGTGGTGATGATCTGCCAGCGCGGCAGCGGCTTGGAGAGCAGGTAGACGATCGAGCCGTCGTCGATCTCGGTGGCGATGACACCGGTGCCGACGACCAGGCCGAGGATCGGCACCAGGGTGCCGAGCGACAGCTGACCGAGGATCTTGACGGTCAGGTCGTGCTCGTCCCCGCTGGAGGTCGTGGCGATCACCGAGATGATCAGCAGCAGTGCGGGGACGACCAGCAGCAGGACGCCGCGGCGGCGGCCCAGCAGGCCGCGGACGGTCAGCCTGGCGACGGTCGTGTTCACGGTGATCGGCCTTCTTTCGGTGACCGGGTCGGTGCCGGGTCGGTGCCCGGCGGATGCCGGGTCGGGGGCGGGTGGCGGGGCGGCGGCCCCGGGGCGGGCCCGGGTCAGGAGGAGACGAGGTAGGAGAAGACGCTCTCCAGCGACTCGTCCGCCGGGGAGACGGTGTACAGCCGGATGCCGGCCTCCCGGGCGACCTTCGGCAGCAGGGTGGTGAAGCCCTGGAAGTTGATCGCCTGGATCCGCAGCGCCTTCTCCTGCCAGTCCAGCTCGATGCCGGCCGTCGAGCCGTCGGCGATCAGCGCGGCGGCGAGCCTGCGGTCGTCGCTGGAGCGCACCAGGTAGCGGTGCGGGCGGTCGGTCATCAGCCGGCGGATCCGGCGGAAGTCGCCGGAGGCGGCGTGCCGGCCGGCCACCACGACCTCGATGTGCCGGGCCAGCTGCTCGACCTCCTCCAGGATGTGCGAGGAGAACAGCACCGTCCGCCCGTCGGCCCCGAAGCGGCGCAGCAGCTCCATCAGCTGCAACCGCTGGCGCGGGTCCATGCCGTTGAAGGGCTCGTCGAGCAGCAGCACGGACGGCTCGTGGACCAGCGCCGACGCCATCTTGACCCGCTGCTTCATGCCCTTGGAGTAGGTGCCGGTCTTCCGGTCCTGCGCGTACTCCATCTCGACCAGGCCCAGCGCCCGCCGGGCGGCCGCCCCGGGGTCGGCCAGGCCGTGGAGCTCGGCGTTGGCGAGCACGAACTCCCACCCGGTCAGGAAGTCGTACATCGACTCCCGCTCGGGGACGAGCCCGATCCGCCGGTACACCTCCCGGTTGCGCCAGATCGGGGCGCCGTCCAGGGTGACCGCACCCGAGGACGGGGCGAGGAAGCCGCTCATCATGTGGATGAGGGTGGACTTGCCCGCGCCGTTCGGCCCCAGCAGGCCGGTGACACCGGGGCCGATCGTCATGCTGACGTCGTTGACGGCGACGACGTTGCCGAACCAGCGGGAGACCTTGTCGATGGTGATGGTGGCCATGGCGCCCTCTCAGAAACTCGGTCGGTCAGATGCCGCGGTAGCGGCGCCGCAGCAGCCAGTACGAGCCGGCGACCAGCGCGGCCGCCTCCAGCGCGAACACGGCGACGCCCAGGCCGCCCGGGGCGTGCAGCGCGTCGGCGCCGCCCAGGCCGAAGAGCTGCACGGACAGGCCCTCGACCAGCCAGGCGGGCGAGAGCAGGCCGGCCCAGTTCGCGGACTCGGGCGGCGAACCGGCCAGCCCGCCGGCGATGCCGTAGACGATCAGCGCGATGGCCTGGCCGACCACCAGGAAGCCCATGATCGCGGCGACCCCGAAACCGCGCCGCGGCGTGCTCGCGGCGATCAGCAGCCCGATCGCGGAGTACACCAGGGCGAACATCGCGACGGTCAGCAGCCCGTACAGGAGGTGCACGGTGTTGTGGCCGAAGGGCATCCCGCCGAGCACGGCCCCGAGGTAGAGCACCACGAGCGGGGCGGTCATCAGCAGCAGCATCGCGACGACCATGGCGGCGGCCTTGGCACGGACGTAGTCACCGCGGGTGATCGGCCGGGAGAAGTAGAGCGGCACCGTGTGGTACCGCAGGTCCCGGGACATCAGCACCGGCGCCTGGGCGGCCACGAAGAGCTGGACGACCAGACCGAACGCGCTCGGGTAGCCGGGGTAGTCCAGCGGCAGGTCGGGCCGGCCCTGCACGATCGCGAGGGCGACGATGACCACCGCGGGCAGCGTGACCACCGCCAGCACCAGCATCGGCAGCACCTTGGACTTCCCCGAACGGCCGAGCCCGTAGGCGGCGCGCAGGCTCTGGGTGAAGAGCGAGCGGGTGGCGTAACCGCGGCCCAGTCGCGGACCGGTGTAGCCGCGGTAGCCGATGTCGTGGATGACGCCGGTGTCGACCGTCCTGCTCTCAGGGGGCAGCGACATGTGCGGTACCTCCCTCGGGTGCGTCAGGCTCGGATGCGGCCGGCTCGGATGCGTCCGGGTGCGGGGTCGGCCGCCCGGCCGGTGGGACGGCGGGGTCGGCGGGCGAGGTCCCGGCCGCGGCGGTGAAGATCTCGGCGACCCGGTGGCGGCGCTGCTCCAGCCGCACCAGGCCGAGGCCGAGGCCGGCCACGGTGTCGCGGATCGTGTCGTAGGTGTCGTCGTCCTCGATGCCGACCAGCAGCACCCGGGAGCCCTCCACGCCCACCGTCAGGCCGGCCGCGACGAGCCGCTCGCGGACGGCGCCGCCGCTGTCGTACGAGGCGTCGTCCGGACGGTCCGTCACCTCCACGGCGAGCAGCTGGGTGGCCTCGGTGAAGGAGGCCGTCGACGAGGACCGCAGCAGCCGACCGCCGTCGATGACCACCAGGTGGTCGCAGGTGCGCTCCAGCTCGCCCAGCAGGTGGGTGGTGACCAGGACGGAGATCCCGAAGTCGGAGTGCACCCGGCGGATCAGCGACAGCATGTCGTCCCGGCCGACCGGGTCGAGGCCGTTGGTCGGCTCGTCCAGCAGCACCAGGTCGGGGTCGTGGACCAGCGCCTGGGCCAGCTTGACCCGCTGCTTCATGCCCGTGGAGTAGCCGCCCATCGGGCGGTACCGCTCCTCGTAGAGGCCCACGTGGCGCAGCGTGTCGGCGGTCCGCTCGCGGGCCGCGGCGGCCGGCAGGCCGGCCATCCGGGCCATGTGCACGACGAACTCGGTCGCCGACACGTCCGGCGGGAGGCAGTCGTGCTCGGGCATGTAGCCGACCCGCTCGCGGATCGCCGATCCCTCGGTGGCGATGTCCAGGCCGAGCACCTGGCCGGTGCCGGAGGTGGCCGGGGCCAGCCCCAGCAGGATCTTGATGAGTGTGGACTTGCCCGCGCCGTTCGCCCCGACCAGACCGACCACCCCGGGCTGCACCTCTACGGTGAGCTGATCGAGGGCGGTGACCCGGGGGAACCTCTTGGTGAGGCCGTCCGTCTTGATGACAGTGGACACGCTCACAACGTAGTGGGCGGCGGCCGCGCAGGATATGCGCTGGAATGACGAGCTTTCGCAGTACTCCGGGATGACGGCGGATCAGCCGCCCCCTAGGGGTCGACCGCCGCCGCCCGCCGGACGCCCCCGGGGGCGGCGCCTCGCGGCGCTGCGGGGGCGTCCGACGGACCCGGGCCTCAGCCCAGCAGTTCGGACTGCAGCAGGACGACCTGGTGGAAGGCCTTCAGCGGCACGCCCGCCGGGTTGGTCATCACGACCAGGCCCACCACGTCGCCGGCGAGCAGGAATCCCGCCCGGGTGCTGTCCGGCGTCCCGGCCGCCGGGTCGCCGCTGTGACGCAGCTGCGCCCCCACGCCGACGGTGGTGGGCAGGCCCTTGCCGTCCCGTTCGATGGTGAGGCTCTCGACGTCCTTCAACGCACCGCTCAGCCAGAGGTAGTTGGAGACCTTCGAGGCCTCCTCCCGCGAGCCGAAGCTGAGCAGCCTGATCCGGGCCTTGGTGCCGTCCTTCGCCGTCCACTCCCGGACGGCACCGGCACGGCAGGCGTTCTCCAGCAGGCTGGCCTTCATCTCGGCCTCCGCCTTCAGCTCGGCGGCCAGGTCCTCGCAGGCGGCCCACTCCGCCGGAGGCGGACCGGCCACCGGAGCCGGGGTCGCCGGGACCGAGGCCGACGCGGACGCGGTGGCGGACGGCGCGGCGGACGGCGCGGCGGACGGCGCGGCGCCGCCGGTGGCGGCCGGGCCGACCGCCTCCTTCGGTGCCGGGAGCACCAGGTACCGCAGGTCCGCCGCGTGGCGCAGCTCGGCACCCGAGGCGCTCGGGGCGGGCCGGCCGGAGGGCAGCGGCGGCAGCACGAGCTGCGGGAAGGTGTAGCGGCCGTCCTTCGGCGTGGCCAGCCCCGGCAGGTCGGTGCGGTCCGGCGTGGTGACCGCGTAGGCGCTCGCGGTGCCCGCGATCAGCAGGACGAGCGCGGCCGCGCCCCTGCGCAGCAGCGTGGCCCGCCGGCGGCGGATGCGCTCCAGGCGCTGCTCCTCGGTCTCCGGCGGCCCGAACGGGCTGACGGCGCCCCAGGGGCCGTACGGATCGCCGGAACCGTAGGCGCCGTACGGGTTGTGGGGTCCGTGCCCCTGGGGCTGCCCCGCGCCGGCCGCGGCCGGTGCCGGACCCTCCTCCAGGATGATCGCCGTGGCGGGAGCGGCGTCCCCCCAGGCGGCGGGCGGACCGGCGGCGCCGGCGTCCGGTGCGGTGGCGGCGGCATTGGGTGCGGTGCCGGCGGCGTTGGGTGCGGCGGCGGCGTTGGCCGGCGGGCCGATGCGGTCGGTCATGCGGACGCTCCAGGGCTGGCGAGCCGGTCCAGCTGCGCGGTGAACAGGCTGACGATCTTGTCCTTGGGCAGCTGTGCCACGCCCTCGACGTCCATGACGACGAGCAGGTCCCCCTCGGCGGCGGAGCACTCCAGGTAGTCGATCTGCGCGCTGGGCGCCACGGGCATCAGGTAGCAGTGCGCCTCGGGGTGTCCGGGGATCTCGGGGCCGGTCCGGAACAGGCCGGTGTCGCCGGTGAAGATGGCGGTGTACTGGTTCTCCTTCTGCACCTCCTGCTGGTTGAACTGACGCAGCTTGAGGCTGACCACCAGTTCACCCGCGGAGGCCTTGAAGGTGCGCACTCCGGTGCCCTTGACGTGCAGGCCGTCCCAGTAGGCCTTCACCTGCTGGCGCTTGTCCGCCGGCACGTCCTTGAGGCCCTCGTCGATCTCGGCCGCCAGCTGCTCGGCCGTCAGCTCGGTGTCGTTGCCGTACGTGCCGTAGTCCGGCCCGAGGCCGAAGCCGGCCGGGACGGGCAGCAGGAGGTCGCGCAGCCCGCCGAAGTGGTTGCCGTTGGACTTGGCACCGAACGGGGTCGGGCTCGGCGCGGGGGCGGCCGGAGCGGGCCCGGCGGCCGGCGCCGCGGCGACCGGAGCGTCGTCGTACCCGACCTCGATGATCCCCACGCCGACGACCACGCCGACCAGTGCGGCCGCCACGGTCGCGGCGCCCGCGCGCAGGATGCGGCGGCCGGTGCCGCCGGGCCCGCGCGGCGCCGGGGCCGGGGCCGGAACGGGCCCCGCGAACGGCTGGGCGAACGGATCGGCGAGCGGCTCGGACGGGCTCGCGGCCGGCTCGGACGGGACGGCGACGGGCTCGACGACCGCCTCCGACGGGACGGCCGGGACCGCGACCGGCTCGGACGACTCGGTCGGGACGGCCGGGACGGCCTGCTTGGTCAGCAGATCGGGCCGGCGGCTCGGGTCGGGCTGCTGACCGGACCCGCCGGGCGGGGTGTCGGCCGCGTCGGACGGGACCCGTCCCACGGTGGTGTCGCTCATGCCAGCCGCTCCCACTGCTTCTTGGCGAGGTCCTTGAGTGCGGCGGCGTCCACCAGCTGCGGTGCGAAGACCTCGATCTCCATCACCAGGGTGCCGCGCCGCGCGACGGCGTAGCCGTACCAGTACTTGTCGGTGCTCTCGGCCCAGTTCTCGGGCTCGGTCTGCACCTCGTAGGCACCGTTGACGCCGTCGGCGAACTTGGTGCTCGCGGCGCTCGACATGTCCCTGACCTCGGTCGCGGCACTGTCCGAGTCGTCCGGGCCGAACTGGACCAGCGTCACCCGGTACCGGGTGTTGTCCTTCTTCCAGTCGACGCCCGCCGCGCGGCGGAAGCCCCGCTGGTTGAGGAGGGCGAAGACCTTCTTGGCGTTGCCGGTACGCTCCGCCAGCTCACCGACGGAGATCCAGCTCGGGACGTCCGGGTTGTCCGCCCACGGCTCGGTGCCGCCCGGACGCTCCATCACCAGCTTGCGCAGGTCGCCGTCGATGGCCAGCGGCTTGGGCGCGGCGTCGGCGGCGGCCTTGGCGTCGAGCACGGCGGCCGGGTAGCCGGGGAGCGCGACCTGCAGCGGCGGCAGCGGTGTCGGCGGGCGTCCGGCCTGGATCCCGTAGCCGGCCCCACCGCCCAGCAGCAGGCCGAGCACCAGAGCGGAGGTCAGCAGCAGGACGGGTCGCGGGCGGCGCACCCGGGCCGGCGGGCCGGACTCCGGTCCGCCGGCCGCCAGGAAGTCGACGGCCGGACCACCGGCGGCGGGACCGTCGGCGGGCGACGGGACGCCGGCCGGCCCGGCGGCAGGGGCGCCGGTGACCTGGCCGGGAGGGGCGTACGGGTCACCCGAGGGCGCGTACGGGCCTGCGGCGGGGGCGGCGGCCGACCCCGGCGCGGCCCAGGGGCTGACCTCGACGGGAGGGTTGGAGCCGGGCGTCGCCTCGGCGGCGGTCGTGACCGGCGCGGCGACAGGTGTCGTGACCGGCGGCTCGGCGGGCGGTGCGGCAGGTGGTGCGGCGGCGGGAGGCGCGTCGGGCGACGACGGCTCCACGGGATCGGTGCTCACGGAGTGGCTCCAGAAGAATGGGAGGGAGGGGAGGCGGGGCTCAGCCGCCGGAGGACAGGCGGTCGACCTGACGCTTCATCACGTCGGCGAGCACGGCCTTGTCGGGGTCGCCCTTCACCTCGATCGTGATCTCGAACTCCACGTCGCCCTTGCTGGCGACGCCGACCATCGCGCCGGTGTAGGCCTTCTGCTCGGGCTTGAACATGAAACCGCGGGCCCCCGGAACACCCCCGACCTCGAAGCTCTCGCCCTCCGAGAAGCTGGCGCCCTTGGCGAACTCCGAGGCATTGCCGGTGGAGGAGAAGCGCATCAACCGAATACGGACGTTCGCAATTCCGTCGACCGTCCGGTAGGAACGCTCCGCCGCCTCCTTGTAACCGTACGAACCGAGGACGGACATGATGTTCTTCTGGCCGTCGTACTCCGCGACGAGGTCCTCGTCCGTCATCTTGAAACCGTCGGCCGGCCCGAAGGACTCGCCGCCGTCGGGAATCGGGGCGAAGAAGTACCGCAGGTCGCCACCGTGCGTGCCGCCGCTGACCGTGCCGTGCAGGGTGCTGGCCGGCTTCGGCGCCGGGGCGGGCGGCGAAGGCAGCGGCACGGCGGGGGAGGGCGACGGCGACGGCGAGGCCGAGGGCGAGACCGACGCGGACGGTGCGGCGGTGCCCGGCGCCGGCGACGGAGCGCCCTGCGCCACGGGCCGCCGGTCGTCCGGTCGGCCGACCGCCACCGTCACGGCGGCGCTGGTCGCGGTCACCGCGAGCAGGGCGAGGGCGGTCAACGCCACCCGGGCCGCGCGCGGCAGCCCGCGCCCGCCGACCTCCTGGTCCACGGGTGGGAGCCCGGCGCCGACGGCCGCCCAGGGAGCCCCGACGGGGACCGGAACGGGCTGCGGCACGGCCCCGGACCCGTCCACGGCCGGCGCCTCGGACGCGGCGACCGCACCCGGAACCGCCTCGGGAACGGCCTCCGGCGCAGGGGCGGAAACGGCTGCGGCGACGGCCGGGGAGGCTGCCTCGGACTCCGTCGCGGGGCGGGGCTCGGGTGTGTCCCGCGCCGTCGGCGCGGGAGTCCCCTCGGGTACGGGCGTCACGTCGGCCGGATCAGCCGGTGACGAAGTGTCGGGCGCAGACAAAGGGATCCCCCAGAGCAGGTGAAATGGGCCGCGTGCGGGCCCACCACAGGCCACCCCCGAGGCCCCTCCAGACCGACGATCACGCGCGTCAGCTGGAATTATGAGAGCCGCCGCTCCCCCCCGCCAACAGAGTTAACCCAGACACTCCACCCAATGATCAACTAATCGGACATGCCGTGATCGAACCGCAACGAGAGCGGCACCGTTGGCATCCGAAGCGCCCGCCGGGCCGATGACGCACGAGCGCCCGGCCGGCCCCCGCGTGCGGGCCGACCGGGCGCTCCGGCGGGGCCTCAGCCCAGCTGCGCGAGACCCTCGGTGGCGATCCGTTCGAAGACCGCCAGGTCGCCCGCGAAGATCGAGTTCGGCACCGGCCAGTGGATGACGAGCTCGGTGATGCCCAGCTCCCGGTACCGGCCTGCCCAGTCGACGAACGCGTCCAGCGACTCCAGCGGCCGCTCCGCCGTGGACCCCTGCAGGAGCACCTTCTCCAGCGTCGCCACGTCCCGGCCCCGCGCCTCGCAGGCCGCCGCCAGCTTGGCCAGCTGCGCCTCGATCACGGCCGGCGCCTGCTCCACCGGCACGTCCGCCGGTCCGCGCGCGTCACCGTACGTCACCCAGCCCTGGCCGTACTCGGCGGCCAGCCGCAGCCCGCGCGGGCCGGTGGCGGCGACGTAGAACGGCACCCGCGGACGCTGCACGCAGCCCGGGATGTTCCTCGCCTCGACGGCGGAGTAGTACTGCCCCCGCTCCGTCGTGGCGTCCTGGGTGAGCAGCTTGTCCAGCAGTGGCAGGAACTCGTCGAAGCGGTCCGCCCGCTCCTTCGGCGTCCACTCCTCCTGCCCCGTCACCGTCGCGTCGAAGCCGGCCCCGCCGACCCCGATCCCCACCGTGAGCCGCCCGTCGGAGACGTCGTCGACGGACATCAGGTCCTTGGCCAGCGTGACCGGGTGCCGGAAGTTCGGCGAGGTCACCAGCGTGCCCAGCCGGATCCGCTCGGTCGCCGTCGCGGCGGCCGTCAGGGTCGGGACGGCCCCGAACCAGGGCTCCTCCCGGAAGGACCGCCAGGAGAGGTGGTCGTAGGTGTACGCGGCGTGGAAACCGAGGTCCTCGGCCCGCCGCCAGATCTTCTGCCCCTCGCTCCACCGGTGGATGGGGAGGATCACTGTGCTCAGACGCATAATCCCGACCTTATGTCCCGAGCAGCCCCCCACTCAGGTGCATACCGGAGTATGCTCCACTCATGGCAGCGACCACGCGCATCACCGTCACCCTTCCGACGGAACAGGTGGAAGAGCTCAGAAAGCTCACCGACAACGTCTCCGGGTATGTCGCGGAGGCAGTCGCCCGCCAGATCAGGCACCAGCTCATTGCGGACGACCTGCGTCGCTACCAGGACGAGCAGGGCGAGTTCACCGATGTGGAACTCTCCGAGGCGCACGCCAGGATCTTCGGCTCCACCGGTTCGGCGGGTTCGGCGAGCGCCGCGTGACCGAACGCTTCGAGACTGTCGTACTGGACTCCGAGGGACTGTCCTCGTGGATCACGCAGGACCGCAGCGTGTTGGCGATGCTTCAGGTCTTCCACGCCATGGGGGCCGATTTCGTGGTCGGCGCGAACACGATCGTGGAAGTCACGCACGCCCGCGTGAACGAAGCACGGTTGAACTGGACGCTCTCCCGGGTCAAGGTCGAGGCGGTCACCGATCAGGCCGCGAGGGCCTCGGCCAGGCTGCTGAAGCAGGCCGGACTGCACGGGCACGAGTACGCGATCGACGCGACCGTGGCAGAGATGGCGCTGCGGCAGCCGGGGTCGGTGGTCATGCTCACCTCGGACATCGACGACATGGCCAAGCTCTGCGGCACCCGCGTACGGCTCATCGCCATCTGAGCCCGAACGGGACTCGAACCCTCTCAATGGGTGTTCCCGCAGGTCAGGACGCGATAGGCGAACGAGGCTCGCCCGAGGTCACCAGCGTCCCCGGCCGGATCCGCGCGGTCGCCGTCGCGGCGGCCGTCAGGGTCGTAACGGCCCCGGACCAGGGACCGGCTACGGCACCAACCGGCCCGCCCGTCCGGCGTGCTGGTGCCAGAGGCCGAGCAGGACCGACGAGTCGTAGGGGGCCGGCTCCTCCGGGCAGGCGTCGAAGTGGCTGATCCGGCAGGTGCCGGACGGGTCCGCCACGCCGAGGGCGACCGCGGTGCCGTCCGCGGTGATCCGCCACCGCTTGCCGACCGGGACGGCACCGGTCGGCCAGTCGCCGGGCTCCAGCAGGACCCAGCGGCCCCGGAGCGTCCGGTGCCAGCGTGCCCGCGCGCCGCAACGGAGGCAGCCGGCGAAGGCGTTGGCCGGGCTGCCGTCGGACGTACCCTCGCCGGACGTGCCGTCGCGGCCGGACGCACCCCCACTGTCGGACGCACCCCCGCCGCCGGCCGCCGCGCGCTGCGCCGGGAGCAGGCGGCCGGCCCGGGCGGTCCGCGCGACCTCCTCGAAGGCGCCGACCAGGGCCTCGGCCAGCGGGACGGGCTCGCGGTCGTGGTCGGGCCGGCCGCCGCCGGGCCGGTCGTGGTCGGGCCGGTCGGCTGCGCAGGCGGTGCAGCGGGTCGCGCCGAGGGCGGCCGTCCACCGCGGGAGGGGTCGGCGGCAGGAGTCGCACGCGGAGGATCCGGGGCTGCCGGCCCGGCGCGGTGCGGCGGGGCCGGTCGGGTCGCGCTCGTCGTTGCGGTAGCGAGTCGGCATCGGACTTCCCTTGGGCCGGGGTTGCCGAGGTGATTCCTGCCCAGATCCCCGCCGCTGATACCTCGACCGGCGATCAATCGGCCGACGCCTGCGCCGGCGGGGCCGACACGACCGACAGGGTCAACAGGGCCGGATCGGGGACATCGGGCGCGGGGGCGGCCGGGCCTATACGGAGAGGGGGTATTGTCGGCAGCCGAAGACCACCCGTCGGAGACAGGGGCCGGAGGACGATGAGCGGCGGCAGACGGACGGGCGGCCGGGCAGTGGCCCACCTGCTGCTGCTCTGTGCCGTGCTGGCCGGCCTGTTCCTGATGCACGGCGCCCCCACCTCGGCCGGCGGCTGCCACGACGCGGTCGTCGCGGCGACGCTCCCGCACCCGATGCCCGGCGCAGCCCGCCCGGGCCTCCGGCCGGAGGACGGCCGGCACGAGCAGCCCCGGCACGAGGCCGCCCGGCACACCGCCGGCGCCGCCGAGCTCTCCTCGCGGGCGCCCGGCACCCCCGGGCCGCACGGCCGGGACACCCGTTGCCTGGCGACCAAGAGCCGGGACGGCGTACCGCTGCCGGCCCCCGCGCCGGTGACGAGCGGCGCGCCCCGCGCCCTGCCCACCGCCCTGGCCACCGGGCCGCGGCCACTCGCCCACTGCCGGCGGGCACCGCCCGGCACCGGGCGACGGATCCTGCTGCGGATCTGCGTCGCGCGGACGTGACGGGGCCCGCCCCGGCTCCCCAGGAGCCCGGGCGCAGCGCCCCTGATCCCCGCGCGCCGCCGACGACGGCGCCCACCCCGGAAAGCCACCGAACCATGCCCACCGAGTCGTACCCGCCCGCCCTCAACCACCCCGGCGCCACCGACCACCCCGGCACCACCTACCACCCCGGCGCCACCGACCGCCCCGGCACCGCCAACCGCCCTCGCCGCAGGCCCGCCCGGGCGGCGGCGCTCGCCGCCGCGGCCACCGCGCTGGCCCTCACTCTGGGGGCCTGCGGCTCCCCGGCCGGCAAGTCCGGCGCGGGCGACGGCCACGGCGGCCACAGCCATGCCGGCACCGGCCCGACCGGCTCCGCCGGGCACTCCGATCACGCCATGCCCGGTCACGACATGCCGGGTCACGACATGCCCGGCATGACACCCGGAGCAGCGGCCGGCGGGCCGGGTGCCGCAGCCGGTCTGGCCGCCGAGCGGAACGGCTACCGCTTCACCGCCGCCGCCGACAGCCTCCCGGCCGGTGCGCCCGCCGAGTACCGGTTCACCATCACCGGTCCGGACGGCGGCCCCGTCACCGCCTTCGCCGTCGAGCAGACCAGGCGGCTGCACTTCTACGCGATCCGCACCGACCTGACGGGTTTCCAGCACCTGCATCCGGAGATGGCGGCCGACGGTACCTGGACGGCCCCGCTGGCCGCACTCGCCCCGGGCGACTGGCGCCTGTACGCCTCCTTCACCCCGGACAGCGGGGCCGGCCGGGGGACCGCGCTGGTGCTCAGCCGCCCGGCGACCGTCACCGGAGCGGCCGCCCCCGCCCCGACGGCCACCGGCACCGAGGCCGGCGGCACCGCGACCGGCAGCGGCAGCGCGACCGGCAGCGTCGACGGCTACACCGTCACCGTGGAGGGCGCACCGACCGCCGGAGTCGCCGCCGAGCTGCGGGCGACCGTCAGTAGGGACGGCAAGCCCGTCACCGACCTCCAGCCGTACCTGGAGTCGTACGCGCACCTCACCGCCTTCCACGCCGGTGACCAGGCCTTCGCCCACCTGCACCCGGAGGCCGGGGTGTCGGGCGCGGCCGGCGGTCCCACCCTGCCGTTCCACGCCGAACTGCCGGCCCCCGGCGCATGGCGGCTGTTCGTGCAGTTCCAGACCGCCGGGACGCTGCACACCGCGACGGTGGACCTGCGGGTGGCCGGCTGACCCCGGTCGCCGGCCGGCGCTCCCGTCGGCGACCGCCCACCGGTCGCCGACGGGGGCGCCGGCCCCGCACCCGCCCTCTCGGAGGGGGCCCACCAAGGCGCCCGGGCCCCGCGGAAATGCCGGCGACCGGCGGCCGGTCCGCGGGTAGGGTGCCGCGATGACCTCAGCATTTCGCCTGGTGGAGATCACCACCGAGAACGTGGAGGACGCCTGCCGGCTGTCCGTCCGCCCCGACCAGCGGAACCTGGTGCAGCCGGTCGCGCAGTCCCTGGCCCTGGCCTACGCGTTCGGGGAGCGGGCCTGGCCCCGCCTGGTGACGGACGGCGAGGAGATCGTCGGGTTCCTGATGGCCTTCGTCGGAGTGCCGTTCGACGCCGACCCGCCCGGCGTGACCCGGGCCGGGCTGTGGCGGTTGAACGTGGCGGCGGACCACCAGGGCCGGGGCGTCGGCCGGTTCGCGGTGGACCGGGTCGCGCAGGAGCTGCGGCGGCGCGGCTGGGGCCTGCTCACCACGTCCTGGCACGTGGCGGAGAACGGACCCGAGCCGTTCTACCGCCGGCTCGGCTTCCGGGTGACCGGCGAGCTGGTCGAGGGCGAGGTCGTCGGCGAGCTCGACCTGGGCGGCGGCGCCCCCGCCTGAAGCGCCCGCCTGAACCGCCCCCGCCTGAACCGCCGGCGGCGCCCCCGTGGGGGATGGCGGGCGCCGTCAGACGCCGCGCGCCGTCACCCGCCCGTCCCGTACGTGGTGTTCTCGCAGATGTCGTCGTCGGCGGACCGCGCGTCGGCGGTGTCGGCGGGGGCCAGGGCCGGCGGCGGAGCGGCCGTGGCCGGGGCCCCGGGCTTGGCACCGCCGTTGGCGTCCGCGTAGTCCTTGCCCAGGATCAGGCTGATGCCGGCGGCGCTGCTCGGGGTGAGCGTGGCGCCGGGGAAGAGCGCGGCCACCTTCTCGGCGCCGGCCTTCTGGCCGGAGCCGTACTCGACCAGGGTGGTGGCGTGGTCCTTGCGCGGGGCGTCGGCGGTCTTGGTGACGGTGAACTTCGCCGCCTTCAGGGCCTCGCCGGCCTTGCCCGCCATGCCGTCGGCCGTGGTCCCGTTGTAGACGGCGACCCTGACCCCGGCGCCGTTGGAGTCGGCGGCGGGCGGCGCGGCCGGCGTGCTGACGGGCGCGGCCGGCGCGGACGCGGTCGCGGCCGGGGCCTCGGCCTGGCCGGTGGCGTCCTGGCCGTCGATGGTGCGGTCGGCCTTCAGGGTGGCCCACAGGTTGTCGACGTTCGGGTGCACGAGGTCGATGTTCTCGGCGTGGTACTGCCAGCGGGGGGTCAGGAACTTCAGGTCGTGCATGTCGATGTTCTTCATCGAGAGCCCGAAGGAGAGCAGCTTGTCCACGCTGTTCAGGCCCGGGTCGACCGTCATCGACTTGGTGGCGGCGTTGGCCAGCGGCAGCAGTGTGGTGGGGCTGAGGCCCTGCTTCTTCACCTTGGAGATGAGCGAGCCCATGAAGGCCTGCTGGCGCTTCATCCGGCCGATGTCCGAGCCGTCGCCGATGCCGTGCCGCAGCCGGACGTAGTCCAGGGCCAGCTGCCCGTCGACCTTCTGCCTGCCCTTCGGCAGGACGACCTTGCCCTTCCTGCCGAGGTTCGGGTTGATGTCCCCCTCGTAGATGGCCTCGGGCAGGCAGACGTCGACGCCGTCGACGGCCTTGGTCATCGTGGAGAAGCCCTGGAAGTCGACGACGATCGTGTGGTCGACCCGGATGCCGGTCAGCTTCTCGACGGTGTTCTGGGCACAGGCCGGGTTGCCCTCCGGGGTGCCGCCGAGCGCGAACGCCTCGTTGAAGAGGGCGCCGGTCTTCTCCTTGGTCCACTTGCCGCTCGGCAGCTTGCACGAGGGCAGCGTGACCAGGGCGTTGCGCGGTATGGATATCCCGACGGCGTGCTTGTGGTCGGCGTAGACGTGCAGCAGGATCGTGGTGTCCGAGCGGGCGCCCTCCGCGTCGCCGCCGCCGAGGTCGCTGTTGGCGCCGCTGCGGCTGTCGGAGCCGAGCAGCAGCACGTTGACGGGCTTGTTCCCGTTGGCGTCGGCGGCGGCCTCCGGCGGGCGGTCGGTGGAGACGGCGTCCGGGTCGAAGCTCTTGATGTTGCCGTTGAACACCAGGTAGAGCGCGCCGCCGCCGGCCACCATCAGCAGCAGGGCGCCGGCCGCCGTCCAGGCGACGAGCTTCTTCCGGTTCCGCCGGGGCCTGCGCCCGCGGCCGCCGGCCTGGCCGGCGCCGCCCGCCGCACTCCGGCCGCCGCGTCCCTGTGCCGCCTTGCGGGCCTCCGCGCGGCCGCCCGGTCGGGGCGCGGGCACGACGGCCTCGGGCCCCGCCCCGGTGGCGGGGCGGGAGGTGGCGCCGGTGCGCACGGCGGTGTCGGGCGCGGCGTCGCGCTGCTCGCCGCCACCCCCGTAGGGACCTTCGTTCCACTGCCCCGACACACGCGCACCCTTCACCGATGGAACCGGCACGAACGTGAGCACCGTATCCATACAGACGCTCGAAAGATGGTCGGATGTTACACATCAGAAGATTACCGAACGTCAACAGGCTTGCCGTGCACGGGTCCTCGCACGTCGGAAACCCCAACCGGCGCCCGGGGTACGGCTACCGGCGGCCCGCGGTGCACCCCACGCGACCGTGACGTTCTGCGACCACGCGGACACGGCGCCGTCCGCCCCGGGGTGCAGCGCTCCGGAGCACCGACGGAGCACGACCGCGTACCGACCGCGTACCGACCGCGGTCCGAGCGAGCACCGGCCGCGTACCGACCGAGCGCCGACCGGGGCGCGCTGCCGGGCGCGCCCGCCGCCGAGGGGCGCGGGGAGCCCGCCCGGGGGCTCCACCGGGCGACCGGATCGGCGCCCGCCGACGACCGGTGAGCGAAGATGGACCGGTGACCACCTCCCCGGGCCACCCGACGCCCCGCACCCGCCTGATCGCCACCGACCTGGACGGCACCCTGCTCTGCTCCGGCGGCACCGTCTCCGCGCGGACCGCCGCCGCGCTCGCGGCCGCCGAGGCGGCCGGGGTGCACGTGGTGTTCGTCACCGGGCGGCCGCCCCGCTGGATGCAGCAGGTCAGCTCGCACGTCGGCGGCCACGGCGTGGCGATCTGCTCGAACGGCGGTGCGGTCGTCGACGTCCGGCGCGGGGAGCTGCTGGAGTCCTTCCCGCTGGCGGCCGAGGACGCGCTCGCGGTGATCACGGCGCTGCGGGCCAAGCTGCCCGGCACGGCGTTCGCCTTCGAGTACCCGGGCGGCTTCGCCCGCGAGCCCGGGTACGAGGTGCGGATGTGGGGCTCCGACGAGTCCCACCCGATCGGCCCGGCGGAGGAGCTGCTCGGCCCCGGCGGCGAGGTCCGCGGCCTGTTCAAGCTGCTCGCCAAGCACCCGGACCTCGAACCGGACAAGCTGCTCGCCGAGGCGCGGAAGGCCGCCGGGCACCTGGCCGAGATCACCCGGTCCAGCCCGATCCCGCTGCTGGAGATCAGCGCGCCGGGCGTCACCAAGGCCAGCACCCTGGCCCGCTGGTGCGCCGGGCACGGGATCGACAGCAGCGAGGTGGTCGCCTTCGGCGACATGCCCAACGACCTGGAGATGCTGGCCTGGGCCGGCCGGGCGTACGCGGTCGCCAACGCCCATCCCGAGGTGCTCGCCGCCGTCGCCTCGCACACCGTGAGCAACGAGCAGGACGGCGTGGCGGCCGTCCTGGAGGCGCTGCTGGCCGCCGAGGCCGCGCCGTCGTCCTGAACCCCGTGGCTCAGGACGCCGGCCGCGTCGCCCAGGACGCCGGCCCCGCGGCCCCGGGCGTCAGCCCCGCGGCCCCAGGCGCACCGGCAGCCGGGTCAGCCGCCAGCCGTCCGGCACCGGCGCGTGTTCGAGCTGCTCGGGGGCGACCGCGAGGCTGAGCCCCGGGTGGCGCCGCAGCAGCGCGGCGAGGGCGACCTCGGCCTCCTGACGGGCCAGCGCGGCGCCCAGGCAGTGGTGCAGGCCGTGCCCGAAGCCCACCTGCTGCTCGCCCGGGCCGACCGGCTCCCTGGTCAGGTCGAGCCGCTCCGGGCGGGGGTAGCGGCGGGGGTCGAAGTCGGCCGCCACCAGGACCAGCCGCACCGCCTCGCCCCGCCGGATCCGGGTGTCCCGGAAGGTCAGGTCCTCGGTGGCGTAGCGCAGGCCGGTCATGTGGACCGGGCCGCACCAGCGCACCAGCTCCTCGACGGCGCGCGGCCACAGGGCCGGGTCCGCGTCGAGGCGGGCCCGCTCCCCGGGGTGCGAGAGCAGGGCGGCGGCGCCGTTGCCGATCAGGTGGGCGGTGGTCCCGTACCCGGCCGGGACCAGCGCCAGGACCAGCGAGACGATCTCCTCGTCGGTGAGCCGGTCACCGTCCGGCCCCACCCGGCCCGCCTCGTCGGCGCCGGTGGTCCGTCCGCCCCCGTCGGCCGGGACGCCCCCGTCGGCCGGGCCCGGGCGGAGCAGTGCGCCGATCAGGTCGTCGGCCGGCTCGGCCCGCCGGCGGCCGACCAGCTCCCGGACCTGCCCGACCAGGGCCGGTGTGGAGACCCGCAGCCGCTCGGGGTGACCGGCGGCGAGGTCGGCGCTCCAGGTGTGCCACAGCGGCCGACCGGCCGGCGGCACGCCCACCAGCTCGCAGAGGGCGCCGAGCGACAGCGGGGACGCGAAGTGTTCGACGAGGTCGACCACCCCCGCCTCGGCGTGTCCGGGCAGGGCGTCGAGCAGGTCCTCGGCGAGGGCGCCGACCCGGGGGCGCAGGGCCTGCAGCCGGCGGGCGGAGAAGGCCCGGGCGAGCGGCCGGCGCAGCCGGGTGTGGACGGGCGGATCGCTGTCCGGCAGCGCGGCGAGCAGCAGCGGGTGCAGCTCGGCCGGCAGCCCGCTCCGCTCCAGCTCCGCGACGCGCGGGTCCTCGCCGGTCCAACCCGGCACCGCGGTGAGCGAGTTGACGAACCGCTGGTCGCGCAGCAGCTCCCGGACGTCGTCGTGGCGGGTGACCAGCCAGACCGGTGCGTCGTCCGGCATCCGGCCCCGGACGATCGGGCCCTGCTCGCGCAGCCGCCCGTAGCCGCCGAACGGATCGGCGAGCAGGGCGGGATCCATCAGGGCCGGCTCCCCCGGATGCGCCGCCGCCCGCTCACCGAGTCCGGCCGGGGCCTCCCTGGCGGGCGGCACGGCAGTGGCGGTCTCGGCTCTCGCGGGCGTGGGCATCGTCCGGTCCTCTCATCGGTGAACAGGTCCACCCGGCCCAACGAGAACTGTTCGAACCGGTAACGGCGGGGCCGGGCACCCGGGCGGCGGCGCCCGTGCGGTTCCCCCCTTCGGCCCAGCGGCCGGGTGCGGCCCCGGGCCGCACCCGGTCACCCGGCCGCCGGACAGGCGCTAGCCGAAGCGGCCGTTGACGTAGTCGGCCGTCCGCTGGTCGCGCGGACTGCCGAAGAGCTGCTCCGTGGGGCCGGCCTCGACGATCCGGCCCGGGGTGTCGTGGGTGGCGAGGAAGAACGCGCAGGACTGCGAAACCCGCTGCGCCTGCTGCATGTTGTGGGTGACGATCACGATGGTGAGCCGGCCGCGCAGCTCCGCGATGGTCTCCTCGACCCGGCGGGTGGAGGTCGGGTCGAGCGCCGAACAGGGCTCGTCCATCAGCAGGATGTCCGGCGACACGGCCAACGACCGGGCGATGCAGAGGCGTTGCTGCTGGCCGCCGGAGAGGGCGCCGCCCGGGGTGTGCAGCCGGGTGGCGACCTCGTTCCAGAGTCCGGCCCGGCGCAGGCTGGACTCCACCAGGTGCTCGCGCTCGGCCTTGCCGACCTTGATGCCGGCCAGCTTGAGGCCGCTCGCCACGTTGTCCTGGATGGACATCGCGGGGAAGGGGTTGGGGCGCTGGAAGACCATGCCGATCCGGCGCCGCACCTCGGCGGGCCGCCGGCCCGGCCGGTAGACGTCGTCGCCGTCCAGCAGCACCTCGCCGGAGAGGGCCGCGCCGCGCACCATCTCGTGCATCCGGTTGAGGATCCGCAGGTAAGTGGACTTGCCGCAGCCGGACGGGCCGATCAGCGCCGTCACCTCGCCGGCGGCCATGCCGAGCGAGACCCGCTCCAGCACCTTGTGGGAGCCGAACCAGGCCGACACGTCCCGGGTTTCGAGGCCGGCCAGGCCCTCGGTCGGCGGCACGTCGGTGACGGCGTCGGCCGGGACGGGCGGCAGGACGAGCGTGGTCTCGGCGGCGCCGGGCACCGCCGAGGAGGCGGAGCGGGCGACGGGCAGGGCGGCGGTCAGGTTCGGTGCGTCGGTCATCGGTGCGGTCCTCCGGAGCGCGAGCCAGCGCGCGTCAGTAGAGATTGGGCAGCAGGGCGGCGGCGTTCTCGTACACGCTCCAGAGCAGCGCGCCGAGCACCGGCGCGAGGCTCAGGTAGGCGGCCGAGCGGCGCCACCAGCGGGCCGCGACGGTGGCGGCCAGTACGGCGCCCAGCAGCCCGAGGGTCCAGAGCTGCAGGGCCGCGAGCGCGCCCTTGTCGGCCGCGAGGGCCTTGTCGTAGCCGATGGTGGCGGGCCGGCCGCCCGGGTTGGGCTGCGCCTCGCCGTCGAGCCGGGCGCCGATCAGCACGGTGCCGGAGGGGATCCAGCCGGAGTCGCCGGTGACCAGCACCAGCCGGTTCCGGGCCGGGTCGGTGATCGGCTGGTCGGCGTCCCCGTAGACGTTCACGGTGTACGTGAACCGGCCCTGCCCGGTGGTGGCGGTGATCTGGTCGCCGACCCGCAGTTCGGACAGCCGGGCGAACGGCGCGCCGAAGCTCGCCCCGCGCCCGAACAGCACGCTCACGCCCGTCTGTCCCGGCAGCGCGGTGTCCCGGCGGTGCCCCGGACCGCGCATCAGGTCGCGGCCGGTGGTGCCCTCCACCACCACGGCCTGGCGCAGACCGATGGCGGGGATGTCGATCAGTGCCACGGGCTCGCCGTCGGCGGCGGCGCCGGTGGGCGCCACCGCCTTGGCGAGCTGGTCCCGGAAGCTCTTGTAGGAGGTCGACTGGAAGTGCCGCTCCTGCAGGTGGGAGAGGGTGAAGAGGTAGCCGACGAAGCCGGTGAGCAGCGCGGCGGCCAGGCTGGCCGCCCAGGCCGCCTGGAGGAAGCGCCGCCGGGCGGTGGAACGGCCGCCGGCCGGGGGCGCCGCGGCGGGGGCCGGCGCCGGGGCCTTCGACGGGGTCGCCGCGGGCACCGCCCCGGGGCCGGCCGGGGCGGGGGCGGCTACGGACGCCTGGTCGATCGTGGGTGCGCTCACCGTCTCCTCCTCTGCGTCGTCGCTGCGGGCGTGGTGGTCCGGCGGTCGGTCATGCCGGGCCGCCCGGGGTCTGCCGGCGTCGCCGGAGCAGGTAGCCGCCCAGCAGCGGCGGTACCGCGACCACGGCGAGCAGTTCGAGTGCGGTGAGGGTGGTCAGCAGCCAGTCCTCGGGCCGCCCGTCGACGGCGACCACGGTGGCCGGGAGTTCGCCGGCAGCGCCGCCGCCGCCCCGGGCCACCACCTGGCCGGTCTGCGGGTCGACCACCTGCTCGGCGGCGGCCTCCTCGCCGTCGGCCGGCGCGGGGGCCGCGCCCGCCGGGTCGCCGCCGCTCCCGCCCGTACCGCCGGTGCCGCCCGTGCCGGAGCCTGCGCCGCCCGTACCGCCGGTGCCGCCGCTCCCGCCCGCGCCCGGGGTCTTGCCGCCGCCGCTGCCGGCCGTGCCGGCGCCGGTGCCTCCGGTGCCGCCCTTCGGCACGGCCTGGCCGCCCTGGACGGTGCAGTCGAGGGGCGTGCCGACCTTGTCGCAGGGGCTGGGCTGCGGCGCGTTGGTGAGCACGGTGAGCTGGCCGGCCGAGTTGAAGGTCGGGTTGGCGCAGTTGTTGAGCGAGTTCGGGTCCACCGGACTGGCGTTGCCCGGGATGTGCTGGACCTGCAGCATCCCGCCCTTCACCAGGCCGCGCGGGATCGGCGAGTACCCGAGGCCGTCCGCCTCGCCCTGGCCCTCGCAGAGCACGTAGGCGATGAACCGGCTCAGCGCGCTGCCCTTGTCGTTGTTGAAGCGCGGCGGCACCGGCAGGCTCGCCGCGGCGCGCGGCACGATCAGGTAGCTGTAGCTGGAGATCGGGTACGAGCGCGGGTCGTTCATGGTGTAGACGCCGTCGAGGTTCTGCTGCAGGTAGTCGGGGTCGTCCGGGGAGGTGGCGTCGTCCACGCCGCGGATCTTGGCCGCGGTCAGCGCGATGGCCACGTTGGAGGCGGTCGGCAGCGAGTAGTACCCGGCCGGGTTGAGCACCTTCACGACCGGCCAGTTGCTGCGCTTGGCGAAGGCGTACTCGTCGTAGCCGATGGTGCCGAGCCCGGACTGGGACTTGATGTAGCCGGCGACGACGTCGGAGCCGTTCTGCGCGACCATCCGGCCGGACGGCGGGAAGAACTCGGTGTAGTCGCCGCAGCTGGTGCCGTTGATCTGGCCGCAGTACGCGTCCCACTGGTCCTTGTGGGTGTGCGACATCCAGCGGGTGAACTGGGCGGTCGCACCGGAGCCGTCGGAGCGCACGACCGGGGTGATCGGCAGCTTCGGCAGCGCCCGGCCGTAGTCCGCGGTGATCTTGGGGTCGTCCCATGAGGTGATCTTGTTGGTGAAGATGTCCACCACGGTCTGCGGCGAGAGCCGCAGGTCACGGACCTGCTTGCCGGCCACCACCAGGTTGTACATGAACGTGGTGCCGCCCGCCGTGATCGGCACGTACGAGAAGCCGTACCGCGGCGACTCGGGCTGCCCGCTCCCGGCGCTGTGCGCGGCGTCGCCGAGACCGTCGTCCCGCTTGGTCCGGAACGGGACGTCCGAGGCGGTGAAGTCGTCCTGCCCGAGGCTCCACTGGGCGCGGCCCGCCGCCGAGCCCACCGGGTTGAAGTTGATCTGGATCCCCTGCGGCGAGACGTCCTGGCGCCACTGGTCGATGGCCGGGCCGGCCCAACTGGAGCCGTCCGCGTTCAGCGAGGTCGACGCGTACGCGGACGTGCTCTGTCCCAGCAGCACGGCCATGGCGACGGTGAGCACTGTCAGCAGCAACGCCACCGGTCGCGGCACAGGGCGGCTTGTGGCCTCCCACGACATGGGAACTCCTCTTTGGCGCAAGGCGGTTGGGAAGGACATCAGTGCTCCCGGATGGCGGGGTGGGCGGCACGCGCGATCCGCCGGCGCTGGCGCCGGGTCAGCCGGCCCGGCGTACGGCCGCCGACCACGCGTGCGGTGACGAACAGGATCAGCACCACGACCATCAGCGTCAGCGCGGCGGCGAAGGCCCGCGAGACCATCTCGGGGTAGGGCTGCTTCACGTAGTTCCAGATGTACAGCGGCAGCGAGACCTGGTGCTCGGCGAACGGGTTCCCGTTGAACTGCGAGGTGAAGCCCGAGGTGAGCAGCACCGGCGAGGTCTCCCCCACGCCGCGTGCCATGCCCAGCACCACGGCCGTGACCAACCCGGGCCTGGCGGTGGGCAGCACGACGTTCCACACGGTCCGCCACTGGCTGCCGCCGAGCGCGTACGAGGCCTCCCGCAGGGTGCCCGGCACCAGCCGGATCACCACCTCGGCGGCGCGGGTGACGATCGGCATCATCATCACGGTCAGCGCGAGGGAGGCCGCGAAGCCGCTCTTCTCCCAGCCCAGCGTGACGATCACGATGCCGAGGATGAACAGGCCGGCGACGATCGACGGCAGTGCCGTCATCGCCTCGACCAGGGTGCGTACCGGCCGGGCCATCCGGCCACCGACCTCGGACATGAAGACGGCCGCGGCGATTCCGAGCGGCACGGCGAACAACGTTGCCAGGCCCAGCTGTTCGAGCGAGCCGACGACCGCGTTCAGGGCGCCGCCGGAGGTGATCGGGGAGAGCGCGGCGGTGTGCTCCATCGACTCGGTGAAGAAGTTCAGGTGGCTCGCCGCGTGCAGCCCGCGCACCAGCACGTAGCCGATCTGGTCGACGATCGCCCCGAGCACCAGCAGGCCCGAGCTCCAGGCCAGCACGGCCACCAGCCGCTCGCGGACCAGCTGCGGCCCCCACTGGAGCCGGCCGAGCAGGACGTAGCCGGCCAGGAACAGGACGTACCAGCCGACCAGGAAGCCGAGCGCGCCGCTGAACGCGAGGATCCGCTCGTACAGCATCCAGTCGAGCGCGAGGGAGCCGGTGACGGCGCCGGCCAGCGTCAGCACGTCCTCCCGGGTGACGCCGCCGAGGCGCACCCGCCGTTCGGGTTCGGCCACGGCGGCGGCGGGGGCCGTCGCCACGGGGGCGGCGGGCAGGTCGAGGGTGGTCATCCGGTGATCCCTTCGGGGCGGCGGGGCGGCAGGACTACGGGCAGGTCGGCCACGGTCAGTCCGCCGTGGCCGCGCCGGAGCGGGACCGGTTGATGACGACGCCGGCCGCGACGTTGACCAGCAGCGTCAGCAGGAAGAGCACCAGTCCGGCCGCCATCAGGGCGGACAGCGACAGCTGGTCCGACTCCCCGAAGCGCAGGGCGATCAGCGCCGAGATCGAGTTGGCGCCGTTCTCCAGCACGTGGGTGATCGCCTTGAAGTTCGGCGAGATGATCAGCGCGACCGCGATGGTCTCGCCCATGGCCCGGCCGAAGCCGAGCATCACGGCGCCGATCACCCCGCCCCGGCCGAACGGCAGCACCACCGTGCGCACCATCCCCCAGCGGGTGCTGCCGAGCGCGTACGCGCCCTCCCGCTCGCCCTGCGGCGCCTGGGAGAACACCTCCCGGCTGAGCGAGGTCACGATCGGGATGATCATCAGCGACACGACCACGCCCGCGATGAACGTCGACGAGGTGTACGAGGTGCCGATGTCCCCCGTCCGCACCTTGAGGAACGGGATCGCCCCGCCCAGGTGCATCGCCGTCCACCGGACGAAGCCGATGATCCGCGGCTGGAGGAAGAACAGCCCCCACAGCCCGTAGACGATGCTCGGGATCGCCGCCATCAGGTCGATCAGCGAGACCAGCGTCGCCCGCACCCGGACGGGTGCGTACTCGGCGACGAAGACGGCCGTGCCGAGCGCCACCGGCACCGCGATGACCAGCGCGATCACGGCGATCAGCAGGCCGTTCGGCAGCACGGCCGCGATGCCGAAGTCGTACGTCTGGGTCCGCCAGCGCTGTTCGGTGAGGAACGACCAGCCGACCGCCCGCAGGGCGTCCGAGCCGCGCAGCAGCAGGAAGAAGGCGATCAGGCCCATGATCGCGAAGACCGAGAGGCCGGCGGCCCGCAGCACCCCGCGGAACACCCGGTCCCCGGGAGTCGCGGGCGCGGTGATCGTACGCGGTACGTCGGGATCGTCGGGCGGGGCCTGGGCGAAGGGTGCCGCGGGGCCGATGGCGGCTGTCATGGTCTGCTCTCCGGCGCACTCGGATCGGAAGGAGGGTCATGCCTGCGGGCCGGCTGGCCGGCACCCGCCCGGCGGGGCCCGGTCAGGGCCCCGCCGGACGTACGGTCAGCTCCCGCCCCGGCGCAGCCGGGCCCAGCCGGTGCGCAGGCCGCCCACGATCCGCGCGCCGGCGGACGTGCCGCCCAGCACCAGCGCGGCGGGCCCGCCGACCAGCAGCACCAGGCCGGCGATCAGCGCGACGGGCAGCAGCAGCCGCGCCGTCCCCGCCCGGTCCGGCGCGGGCCTGCCCGCGGCGACGGGGGCGGCGGTCAGCGGCGTGGCACCCGGGGAGGCTCCGGGGGTCGCGGCGCCGGCCTTCGCGGGGGCGGTGGCGGGGGCGCCGGGCGTACCGCCGGCCGCTCCCGCGGTGTCCGTCGTGCCGAGGCCGCCACCGGTGGTGGAGTCGGTGCCGGTGCCGCCGCCCGAGGTCGTACCGGACTGCGTGTCGCCGCCGGACGCGGTCGTACCCGCTCCGGCGCCGGAGTCGGTACCGCCCGTGGTGCCGCCGCCGGTGACCGGCGGGGCGGTCTGGTTGCCGGGAAGTGCGCTGTCCTGCGCGGCCACGTGGGTCGTGGCGGCCTTCGCCTGGGCGACCTGGGCCGACGTCAGCCCGAGGAAGCCGGGTGCGAGCTGCCCGGGGTTGGTGCCGTAGACCTGGCCCTCGCCCTGGTCGGTGACGCGCCCGAGGAAGGAGGACAGGGCGGTCGCCTTCGCCGCCGGAAGGCCCGCGGTCGGCACCATCGCGTACTGCACGGTGGTCAACGGGTAAGCGGCCCGGTCCTTGGCGAAGTCGGTGCCGGACACCCCGTACGGCAGCTGCTGGGTGCCGGTGAGCGGATCGACCGGCATGTCGGCGAGAGCCGCCTGGAACGAACCCAGGCTCGGCGTCACGAAGTCACCCGCCGGGTTCCGCAGGGCCGCCTCGGGCATGGCGAACGCCGTCGCCTGGCCGGCGTCGAGAATGCCGAACAGGGTGCGCCCACCGATGATCTGCGGCGGGATCTTCGGGTGGTTGCCGCTCCCGTCGGCGACGGTCGAGAGCGCCGTGCTCTGGAACTGCAGGAGATTGCGGCCCACCTGGCCCAGCCCGCCGAGCAGCGGGTTCCACTCGTACATCTTCCACTTGCTCCGGTCGTCGGTCGCGCCGACCACCCCGGAGAAGTCCTGCGGCTGGAACGCCTCCGTCGGGTAGCCCTCGTACTTGGGCCGCATGTAGAAGGTGTCCACGTGCATGCCCCACGGATCGGGGGAGCCCTGGAGGAACTGTGCGGCCTCCGGGTCGGCTGCGATCCATGAGGTCACCTGGTGGGCCAGGTCCGTGGTGCCACCGAGCACGACGGGCGTCGTGGCATCGCCGCAGGCCGGCCAGTGGAGCCCAGCGGCGGTGGCCTCCGCGTTCAGCTTCAGGAACTCGGGGTCGGCGAAGATGCAGACCGGGTTGTCCGCAACCGACGGAAGGTCACCGTTGCCCAGTCGGTAGGACTGGGTCAGCATCTTGGCCAACAGCCGCGCGTTGAGGCGAACGTTGCGGATCTGCGCTCCGGTCACCGGATCGTCGAGCAGGAAGACCACCGAGATGCCGGTCGTCGCCAACGGCGCGTAGACGTAGGGCCTGGGCGCGGCTGCCCGGTCCGGCCTCGCCGTGAGCGCCACGTCGGCGCCCGCGCCGCCGAGGAAGTCCGCCCGGGCCTGCGGCTCGCCACCGGCGGAGGTGTACTGCAGGCTGATCGGTGCGGTCCCCGCGCAGAGACCCGCCCGCCACTGCTGCATGGCCCGGTTGGCCATCTCCAGTCCGGCGGCGGTGAAGTCGGCGTGGGCGGCCTTGCAGTCGTCGGCGGTCGGAGCGAACTCCAGGGGGACGACCGCACGGTGCGTCCAGGCGCACTGCTCACCGGTCTGGTGGTTGGTGTTCGGGTTGGACCGTCCCGTGTACACGATGTCCGTGGCGTTGTCGGTCTCGAAGTCCATGTCCATCGAGTGGTCCGAGCAGTCCGCGGCCCCACCGCGCCGGTTGAGCCAGTCGAGCGGGTCGCCGCCGTAGTTCGGCTCCACCACGATCGAGCAGGGGTGGGTCGCGTCACAGCCCAGGGAGGTGCTCTGGCGAGAGGTCCAGACCTCGAAGCCGGCGGTGCCGGAGCCGTCCGGGCCGGTCACCGCGATCCGGTGGTTGGAGGGGAAGTCGGGAGTGGTGGTGCCCGGCGGGCGGGTCTCCTGCTCGAAGCCGAGGGCCGGATCCCCTCCGTACATGGTGTTGCCGTAGCAGTCGGTCGGCTTCGGATCAGTGCCCCGGCACTGGTAGATCCGCACCGCGTACATCACCTGCTGGTTGAACTCCACAGCCGTGGCCGCGGGAGTGCCGTCCCAGTTGACCGTGGGCGTGAAGCCGCTCCAGGAGACCTGGACGACCTCGTTGGTGAGGTTCTTGCCGTGCGAGACCGAGACCTGGCCCTTCGCTCCGTACGTCCCGGTGGCCGGGATCCAGATCTCCGGCCCCTCCACGGTCACCCCGGCCGCCGCGCGCGCCTCGGTGGCCGGCCCGAAGCCCAGGGGCAGCAGCGAGAGCGTGGCGACCACGGCCCAGGCGAGCGCCAGCGCAGGCAGTCTCCTCCGCCACCACCCCTGGTGTCTCGGGTCTGGCAGGCGGACTCTCATGGCGGGCACCTCCGTGCGAATGCGCAGCAACAGTGCGCGGGTGAAGGACAGTTGAGCGGACGGACCAACGGTCTCGGTGCGTACCTATTCGGCCATCCGGAGATGGCCGGATCCGGTCGGCGGGATGTACGAGGCCACAACACGCTCACTTTTCAAGCAAGTTGCTCGAAACGGCGGTGCGGACCCACGCGGGAGCACGCGTGGGTCCGCACCTCGGCACCGCGGCGGCAGCCAGCGGGCTGCCGGAGGCGTCGGTCAGCCGGCCGGGGTGAAGGTGATCGAGAGCGAGCCGATGGACTGGCCGCCCTGGAAGAAGGTGGTGTTCAGCTTGCCGTCGACGTACTGGGCGCCCTCGGCGTCGACCTTGAGGTCCGAGGCCTCCAGCGTCTGGGTGGTGCCGGTGCGGCCGATCTGGTTGTCGCCGGCCGGGGTGAGCAGGTTGACCGGGGCGGTGGCGCCGAGCGGCACGCCGGTGAGCTTCCAGGTGTCGGCCTGGAAGGCCAGCTGCTTGAAGATCGCGGTCTTGCCGGTGAACAGGTTGACGAACAGCAGGCCGCCGCCGAGGTCGATCTTGTCGTAGTAGGCCTGCAGGTTGGCGTCGCCGCCGGTGGCCGGGAAGGTCGCCGAGAAGCCCGTGGCGCTGTCGTAACCGGGCTGGCCGGCGGGGAGCGGGACCACCACGACGCCGGCCGCGGCCGTCTGCTGGATGAACGCGGTGCTCTCGTGGACCACCACGCTGCCGCTCGCCGCGGTGGCCGGGGCCGGGGTGGTGTCGGCGGCGGCCGCGCCGGACAGACCGGTGACGGCGAGGACCGCGGTGGCGGCGGTGGCGGCGAGGCGAACGCTGGTGCGGGACATGCTGGTCTCCTTGGGATGCGCACTGGGCGGGGTGGAGCAGCGGGACGGCCGGCCGCCGTGGAGCGGCGGCCGGGTCCGACCCTTGCCGTCAGGCGGTGCTGACGGACGATCAGTGGGGCGAGACGGTGCCGCACGCGTTCGCGGGCAGCGCCAGGAAGCCGTAGCTCTGGACGTCGGCGGCCCCGTTCGTACAGATCCAGCCGTTCGGTCCGAAGACGGACCGCAGCGCGATGCCGTGCGCGTCGGTCGCGGACCACTCGGCGGCGCGGACCACGTTGTGGACGTACCGGCCGAACGCGCCGTAGGTGAACGTCGCGTTGGCGAAGGTCGGGTTGATCGTGTGCGCGGCGGTCAGCGGGGCGACGCCGTTCACCGCGCGAACGGTGAGCGGGCCCGGCGCGTCCGCGGTGGTGGTGTGGCCGCCGTAGACCTGGCCGATCCAGTGGCCCACCGAATACGGGAAGATCACGTCCGGGTCGCTGAACACCGGTGCGGTGCCCTCGTTGTCGTCCGTGGCGGCGACCACGGCGGGCGAGAGCAGCGGGGATCCGATGGCCTTGAGGAAGACCGCTCGGATCCCGGAGCCGACCTGCGGCAGGTACGGCTTGATCACACTGTTCGGCCCGACGTAGCCCGGGATGTCGGTGATCTGGTTCCAGGTGGTGTAGACGCCGCTGTAGATGTTCCTCAGGTCCGCCGCGGTCAGGTTGGCGGGGGCGTTGCCTCCCGCCGGGGCGGACCAGCTCACCGCGTCCTTGGCGAAGCGCACGAAGGTGGCGTCGGGCACGACGTAGCCGGGGAGGTCGGCGGGGAGCGCCTCCACCCGGA
Organism: Kitasatospora sp. NPDC057015; assembly: GCF_042673745.1. NCBI lineage: Bacteria > Bacillati > Actinomycetota > Actinomycetes > Kitasatosporales > Streptomycetaceae > Kitasatospora > Kitasatospora sp. NPDC057015. Next base: position 109,189 of record NZ_JBHUSG010000007.1, on the reverse strand, counting down.
CGAAGTCCACCGTGAAGTGCGTGTACTGGTCGAGCGCGAGCACGCTGACCGCGACGCCCGGCCGGCTCAGCTGCGTGGCCCCCACCTTGGTCGTGAGCTGCGCCGAGCCCTCGGAGTCCCAGTTGTAGAGCCGCGGCGAGGTGGTGTCGCCCAGGCCCGCCAGGTAGGCGTTGTAGTCGGTGGAGAACCGGTCGAGCACACCCTGGGTGGTCTGCCCCCCGAAGCCCACGACGGCGGTGGCCGGCGGCAGGGCGGGCGGGTCGGCCACCGCGTCCACGGTGACCCCGGAGACCAGTGCCGTCGCGAGCGCGACGGCGCCGAGCAGCCTGCTTGCGGTCGTGCGCATGGTGCCCCCTGGGCGGTGGTTGCGGGTACGGGACCGGTTCGGCCCGGCAGGTGCGGTACCGGCGGAGACCGGGCGACGAGCGCGAGGGTCAGCTGTGCGTGGTGCCGCCGCAGGCCGCGACGGTCAGGAAGCCGTAGCTGCGGATGTCGGCCTGGCCGGCCGTGCAGATCCAGCCGCCGGGTCCGAAGATGTTCCGCAGCGCGGCGCCGTGGGCGTCGGTGGCGTTCCACTCCGCCACCCGGACCACGGAGTAGAAGGTCCGGCCGTACGGGCCGGCGGCGAGGGCGGGGTTGACCGTGTGGGTCGGGGTGATCGGCGCGACGCCGTTGACGGAGCGCAGGCTCAGGTAGCCGGGCGCGTCGGTGACGGTGGCGTGGCCGCCGTACACCTGGCCGACGTAGTGGCCCACCGAGTAGGGGAAGACCACGTTCGGATCGCTGAACGCGACGTCCGTGCCCTCGTCCTCCTGCGGGCCGACCAGGACGTTGGCGCCCGGGGTGGTGACGCCGATCGTCTTCAGGAAGAACGCCCGGGTCGAGGAGCCGGTCTGCGGCAGGTACGGCTTGATCGCCACGTGCGGGCCGGCGTAGCCCGCGATGTCGGTGATCTGGTCCCAGGTGGTGTAGACGCCGTTGTAGATGTTCTTCAGGTCGGCCGTGGTCAGGTTGGCGGGGGCGTTGCCCCCGGCGGCCTTGGCCGACCAGGTCACCGCGTCCTTGGCGAGGACGACGAAGAGGTCCGACACCGGGTCACCGGCCTGCGGGCCCCGGTCGCTCCGGACGTAGTCCACCGTGGCGGCGGTGGTGGTGTCGAGCAGTTGCAGACCGGTGTCCGAGGTACGCGGACGGGGGACGGAGCCGGCCCCGACCTTGGGCACGATCGTCGCGGAGCCGTCGGCGTCCCAGCTGTACAGGCGGGGCGAGGTGGTGTCCCCCGCTCCGGTGAGCTGGGCGTTGTAGTCGGTGGAGAACTGGCCGTAGAGGGCCTGGGTGACCCGGACCCCGACTCCGACGATGCTGTTGGCGGGGGGCGCCACCGGCGGGTCCGCCACTGCGGTGCCGGTCGCCGCACCGAGCAGCGAGGCGGCGAGGGCGGCGGCGGTGAGCAGCTTGGCGGCGGTCGTGCGCATCGTCTGGCTCCCTGGTCCCGAGTGGTGCGGAAGTCGCCGGTCGGCCCGGCGGCCGGGGGCGTGCTGCCCCCGGCCGCCGAGTGTGTGACGGTGGATCAGATGTGCGTGGTGGTCGATCAGATGTGCGTGGTGCTGCCGCAGCCACCGATGGTCAGGAAGCCGTAGCTGGCGATGTCGGCGGCGCCGTTCGTGCAGATCCAGCCGCTGGTGCCGAAGATGTTGCGCAGGGCGGTGCCCTTGGTGGTGGCGGCGGTCCACTCGGCGTTACGGACCACGTTGTACAGGGTGCGGCCGTAGGTCGGGTTGGCGAAGGTCGGGTTGATCGTGTTGCTCGCGGTGAGCGGGGCGACACCGTTGATCGAGCGCAGGCTCAGCACGCCGGCCGCGTCGGTGCCGGAGGAGTGGCCGCCGTAGACCTGGCCGACGTAGTGGCCGACCGAGTACGGGAAGATCACGTTGGCGTCGTTGAGGGCGGCGTCGGTGCCCTCGTTCTCCTCGGGGCCGGTGACGACGTTCGCACCCAGGGTGGTGACGCCGATGGCCTTGAGGAAGAAGGAGCGGGTGCCGGAGCTGGCCTGCGGCAGGTACGGCTTGATCGTGACGTTCGGGCCGGTGTAGCCCGTGATGTCGGTGATCTGGCTCCAGGTGGTGTAGGTGCCGTTGTAGATGTTCTTCAGGTCGAGCGTGGTCAGGTTGGCCGGCGCGTTGCTGCCGGTCGACTTGGCCGACCAGGTGACCGCGTCCTTGGCGAAGCCGACGAAGATGTCGGTGGCCAGGTCGCCGGTCTGCGGCGCACGCGAGGAGCGGGCGAAGTCGATCGGCAGGACGGTCGGGCTGGTCTGGTTCAGCGCGGTGATGCCGGCGCCGGAGCCGTTCGGGCGGGCGAAGGCGGTGGTGCCGGCCTTGGCGGTGATGTTCGCCGAGCCCGTCGCGTCGAAGCTGTAGAGGCGCGGGGAGGTGGTGTCGCCCAGGCCCGTGAGGTAGGCGTTGTAGTCGGTCGAGAACTGGTTCAGAACGGTCTGCGTGGTGTCCGAGCCGACGCCCACGATGTCCTGGGTGGCCGGGACGACGGACGGGTCGGCCATCGCCGTGCCGCTCGCAATGGAGACGAGCGAGGTCGCGAGGGCGGCGGCGGTGAGCAGCTTGGCAGCGGTCTTGCGCATGTTCCGATTCCTCCGGTGGGAGAGACGTACATCGCTACCCGGGGCCCTGATGAGGCCCGGGGCCGGAGTCCGCGGCGGCCGCTCCGGCAGACCTGATCCTGTCGGCCCGGGCGGGACTCCCGGAAGGCCCGGCCGGCCGGCGGCGGCGCCCGGCGCATCGGACGGCGCACGGGCGTCCGGGCAGGTGGCGGGGGCAATGGAGGGGGGCGTGGAGAGGCCGTCGGCCCGGCGACGTTCTTCTCTCGGTGGCGGTTCGGGACCTTGCCGGAAACCTTTGATTCACCAGGGCCACCGGTCGCCCTGGCCGCTGCGGCGGAGCTCCCGGCCGAGCGTCTGGAGGGCGGCCAGGAAGCTGTCCACGCCGCCCTGGCACTGGTCGCGGCGCAGGTAGCCGCGGGCGCTGCGGGCGATCGGTTCGGCCTCCTCGGCGCCCGGCCGGGTGCTGCGCGGCGGGAGGTAGGCCGTCCAGACCCAGAGCCGGGCCTCGGACTGGCCGACGGTGCACCGCAGGGCCGCCCGCTCGATGAGCAACTGTCTTATCGCGGCGGACAGTTCGACCTCACCGCGGTAGGCGCGGGCACCGACGGCGAGCTGCCGGCCGTTGGCGGCGCGCATCGACCAGCCGACCCCGCGGTCCGCGCCGTGCACGGTCAGCAGCCGTGGTCCGCGCGGCTCAGCGGGCATCGGAGGGTCTCAACCGTCTTATCTCCGGCGGGAGTTGCTCCGCGACCTCGGACTTCGGAACCTCGGACTTCGCAGCCTCGGGCGCGGTGGCCAGCTCGGGCGCGGTGGCCGGCTCGGGCGGCTCGGCGGGCTCGACCGCCGGCTCGGCCAGCTTGGCGAGTAACACGACGAACCTCCGGAAGGCGTTCTGGCAGGTCGCGTACCGCTCGTACGGCCGGCTGGAGCGGATCTCGGGCAGTCCGCGGGTGCCGGGGACGACCCAGATCCAGCCGATGCCGTCCCGGACATGGGTGATCCGGGCCACCAGTTCCGGCGCGGCGGTCCGCAGGCTCTCGAAGCTCCGCTCGGCCTCGGCCGGCGTCTCGAACGCGGCCGGTGACACCGCCACGAGCCGTCCGTTCGACGCCTTCAGCTGCCACCGGTACCGCCCGTCGGGCCCGCGTTCGGCCCGGAACCCACCCCTCGGTCCTGCTTTGCCTAAACCTGGCGATACGGCGCGACCACGGGCCGACGCGTCCACTGCTCCCCCCGTCCGATAAGCGAGACGGAGCAAAACTATGTGTGCACACGAGCGCACAGGAAGGGCAGCAAATACACAACTTGCTCCGTTGGCCGGGAAGTTCTCCCTCGTTAAACTTTCACCAAGTGCACACCTCGCGTTGCCTGCGACGTCGTCAGAGCCGAGCCGTCCAGCGCACCGAGGTGCCCTTGCCGTACGGCCCGGGCTCGTGCCAGGCGTCCCCGCCCAGCGCCTCCGCCCGGCGGGCCAGGTTGCGCAGCCCGCTCCGCCGGCCGCCGGCCGGGATGCCCACCCCGTCGTCCGTCACGGACAGCAGGACACCCGGGCGCCCGGACCGCTCCAGCGACTCCGGATCACCCGGGACGGGGTGGCCCTCGTCGTCCAGGTGGACGGTGGCGTCCACGTCCACCCGCACCCGGGACGCCCGCGCGTGGCGGGCCGTGTTGGAGAGCATCTCCCTTAGTGCGGCCAACAGTTGACGACCTGCCTTCTCGCCGACCAGGCTCTCCACCGGGCCGGTGAAGGCCACCGACGGCTTGAACCCCAGCGCGGCCGCGGCCTGGCTGCCCTCGCGCAGGACCCGGGTGCGCAGGGTGTCCGGCTCGTCGCCGCCCTGCCCGTCGTGCTGGAGCGCGTAGATGGTGGTGCGGACCTCCTGGATGGTCGCGTCCAGCTCGTCGACGGCCCGGCCGATGCCGGTCTGCACCTCCGGCACCACCGCCCGCCGGGCGGCGCTCTCCAGCATCATGCCGGTCGCGAACAGCCGCTGGATCACCAGGTCGTGGAGGTCCCGGGCGATCCGGTCGCGGTCCTGGAACACCGCCAACCGCTGCTGGTCGCGCTGGCCCTCGGCCAGCCGCAGCGCCAGCGCCGCCTGCGACGCGAAGGTCTGCGCGAGCTGCTTCTCCGCATCGGTGAACGAGGCCGCGCCCTTGCTGCGCCACACCCCCAGCGCGCCGAGCACCCGGCCGGCGGCCACCATCGGCACCGCCATCGACGGCCCGAAGGTGCGGGCGAGCCTGATCTCCACCGTGGGATCCCCGGACATGTCGTCCAGGTAGACGCTCTCCCCCGCCAGCAGCCTGGCCGCGAACCCGCTCTGCGGCACCAGCTCCCCGGTGACGAACTCGGCCGCCTCCCCGGAGGCGTGCGAGACCCGCAGCTGCCCGTCCCCCGTCGGCAGCAGGATCATCCCGAGCGCCGCCCCCGCCAGCCCGCGGACCTGCTCGGCGGCCACGGTCAGTGCCACCTGCGCCTCGTCGGTGGACAGCAGCGCCGTCGTGACCGCGTTCGCCCCGGCGATCCACCGCTCGCGCCGCCGGCCCTCCTCGTAGAGCCGGGAGTTCTCGATCGCGACGCCGGCCGCGGCGGCCAGCGCGTGCAGCACCTGTTCGTCCTCGGGCGTGAACGCGCCGCCGCCCGTCTTCTCGGTCAGGTAGATGTTGCCGAACACCTCGCCGCGCACCCGGATCGGCTCCCCCAGGAAGGAGGTCATCGGCGGGTGGTGCGGCGGGAACCCGGCGGAGCGCGGGTCCTCCGCCAGATCGGTCAGCCGCAACGGCTCGGGCCGGTCGATCAGCGCCCCCAGGATTCCCCGGCCGGCCGGGAGCTCACCGATCCTGGCGGCCGTCTCCTCGTCCACCCCCACGTGGATGAAGTCGGCCAGCCCGTGGCCGGTGGGCGAGATCACGCCGAGCGCCGCGTACCGGGCGTCAACCAGCTCGGCCGCCCCGATCGCGATCCGCTGGAGCGTGGCGTGCAGGTCCAGCCCGGCGCCGACGGAGACCACGGCCTCCAGCAGCCGCTGCATCCGGTCAGTGACGGCGGCGGCCGACTGCAGCCGCTCGGCGACCTCGGTGACCAGGGTGTCCAGCCCGAGCGAGGCGATCTCGGGTACGCGGTGGGTGCTCGGGGGAGGCCCGGCGGGGGCGGGACCGCCCTGGGCGCGGTCGTCGTGCTGGTCGGGGGAGTCCGGGGTGCGCGCCATGCTTCGAGCCTAGTTTGGGCGGATTTGGACTGCTGGGCGGATGGCGGATCCGGCGCGTCGGACGGTAGGCAAGAGGATGGTGGCGAGGGGATGGTGGGGAGGGGTGGGGAGGGGAGGGGCAAGGGGGACGGCGGGCGCGGCGAGGGGGAGGGGCTAGGGCGCGTCGAGCAGGAGCAGGCCGTCGGCCGCGCGCTCGCGCTGCCACATCGCGTGCAACCGGCTCTCCGGGTCGGCGGTCAGCTCGGCCCAGCCGCCGCGCTCGACCACCCGGCCCCGGTCCAGGACGAGGATCTCGTCGACGGCCCCCGGAGCGGCCAGGCCGGCCAGCCGGTGGGTGATCAGCAGGGTGGTCCGACCGGCGGTCGCCGCCAGCAGGTCGGCGGTGAGGGCGTCGGCGGTGGGGAGGTCGAGGTGCTCGGCGGGCTCGTCCAGGACCAGCACGGGGAAGTCCGCGAGCAGCGCGCGGGCCAGCGCGAGACGCTGGCGCTGGCCGCCCGAGAGCCGCCCGCCGTGCTCGCCGACCATGGTGTCCAGCCCCGCCGGCAGGGTCTCCACCCAGTCGAGCAGCCGGGCCGCCCGCAGCGCCGCGCGCAGTTCCTCCTCGGTGGCGTCGGGTCGGGCCAGCCGGAGGTTCTCGCGCAGTGAGCTGTCGAAGACGTGCGCGTCCTGCGCGCAGAGACCGATCACCCGGCGGACGTCGTCGCCGGCCAGCTCGGCACTGTCCACAGCCTGTGGACGACCGTCGGCCAGCGTGACCGTCCCGCCCGTCCGGTCCAGGAACCGCAGCAGCGCCAGCGCGAGCGTGCTCTTGCCGCTCCCCGACGGCCCCACCACGGCGATCCGACGGCCCGGTGCCAGGGTGAGCGTGACCCCGCCGACCGCGTCCCGCTCCTGGCCCCGGTGCCGGGCGCTCAGAGCCCGGACGGCGATCGGCAGCGGCTCGGCGGGCAGCCCCGCCGGAGCGGCCGGCTCGGTGACGGGCACCGGGGAGTCCAGCACGTCCGCCAGCCGAGCCCGCGCCGCCCTGCTGCGCCCCCGCGCCTGGACGGCGAGCGGCATGCCCGCCACCCCCTCGAACGCGGCGAGCGGCAGCAGGACCACCACCGCCAGGCAGACCGGCGCCAGGGTGCCGTCGGCCACCCCGCGCAGACCGACGGCCGCCGCCGCCGTCACCGTGAGGCCGGTCAGCAGCGACACCAGGCCGGCGCCGAGCGCCGTGGTCGCGGCCGACCGGGCCGCCAGGGCGGTCAGCGCCGCGTCGGCCGCCCGGACGGCCGCCAGCCGGCCGGCGAGCGCGCCCGAGACGGTGAGCTCGGCGGTGCCCGTGAAGGTGTCGACCACCGTGTTCGCGAGCTCGCCGCGGGCCGGCGCCTGCTGTCGCTCCGTCCGGCCGGAGAAGCGGGCCGCGAGCGCCGGCACCACCGCGCCCGCCAGCAGCAGGCCGATCGCGAGGACCACCCCGGCGGCGGGCAGGAACAGCCCCAGGGCGACCGCCGAGACGACGGAGACCGCGCCGGCGATCGTGGCCGGCAGGCGCCAGCGCAGGTAGTGGTCCTGGATCGCGTCGACGTCCGCGACCAGACGGGAGAGCAGGTCCCCGCGGCGGTAGGCCGGCAGGCCCGCCGGGGCCAGCTGCTCCAGCCGGCGGTAGACCGCGGTGCGGAGCGTGCCGAGGGTGCGGAGCACGGCGTCGTGCGAGACCAGCCGCTCGGCGTAGCGCAGGACGCTGCGGCCGATGCCGAAGGCGCGGACGGCGGTGACGGCCATCATCAGGTAGAGGACCGGGGGCATCTCGGAGGCGTACGAGATGAGGTAGCCGGAGGTGGCCATCAGGGCTACGGCGCAGAGGAGGGCGGCGGTGCCGAGGGTGGTGGCTGCGGTGAGGCGGGGTGCTCTGGGGGTGCTCTCGGGTGGGTGGGTGCGGGGGCGGCTCCCGGGGTGGGCACTACGGGGGGCTGCACGATTATCCGACTGCCGACCCTCGTGTGCCGGGTCCTCACCGTTGGCAGTCGGATAATCGCGCACCACGCCCCCCTCCGTGCCCACCCCGTCCGCCGCCCCCTCGCGCAGCCCGACCCTCTCGCTGGTTGGGGTGGGGGGAAGGGGGGTGGTGGGGGTGGGGAGGTGGGTGCGGGTGGTGGGGGTGGGGAGGTGGGTGCGGGTGGTGGGGGTGGGGAGATGGGTGCGGGTGGTGGGGGTGGTGGGGGTGGTGGGGGTGCTCAGGTGGGTGTGGTGGTCGGCTGCTGCCAGGAGGGCGGGGCGGTGGGCGATCAGGAGGACGGTGCGGGTGGGGTCGGTGGTGAGGGTGCGGACGGCGGCGACCACGGCGGCCTCGCTCTCGCCGTCGAGGTTCGCGGTGGGCTCGTCGAGCAGGACGAGGGGGCGGTCGGTGGCGAGCAGGGCGCGGGCCAGGGCGAGGCGTTGGCGCTGGCCGGCGGAGAGGCCGGTGCCGCCCTCGCCGAGGGGGGTGTGGATGCCCTGGGGGAGGCGGGTGGTGAAGTCCAGGGCGTGGGCGGCGGCGAGGGCGGTGCGGACGGCGTCGTCGGTTGCGTCGGGGGTGTTGAGGCGGACGTTGTCGGCGATGCTGCCGGCGAAGAGGTGGGGGTGCTGGGGGACCCAGGCGATCTGGCGGCGCCAGGTGGCGAGGTCCAGGTCGGCGAGGTGGTGGGCGGTCCCGTCCGGAGTGGTCACGGTGACGGTGCCGGCGTCCGGGGCGGTGAGGCCGAGCAGGACGGCGAGCAGGGTGCTCTTACCGGCGCCGCTGGGGCCGGTGAGGGCGGTGGTGGTGCCAGGGGCGAGGGTGAGGGCCGCGTCCTGGAGGGCGGGCGTGCTCCGGCCCGGGTGGGTGACGGTGAGGCCGGTGACGGTGAGGGTGGCGCCGGCCAGGGCCGGGGCCGGGGTGGTGCCGGCGGCCGGGAGCGGGGTCTCCAGGACCTGGAAGATCTCGTCGGCGGCGGTCAGGCCCTCGACGCTGGAGTGGTAGAGGGCGCCGACCTGCCGGATCGGGAAGTAGACCTCCGGGGCGAGGATCAGCACGAGCAGGCCGGTCTCCAGGTCGAGCGTCCCGTCGACCAGCCGGAAGCCGATCGAGACGGCGACCAGGGCGACGGACAGGGTGGAGAGGAGTTCCAGCGCGAAGGAGGAGATGAAGGCGATCCGCAGGGTGCGCAGGGTCGCGCGGCGGTAGTCGGCGGTGATCCGGCCGATCGTCTCGGCCTGGGCCTTGGCCCGGTTGAAGACCTTGAGGGTGGGCAGGCCCGCGACCACGTCCAGGAAGTGGTGGGAGAGCCGGGACAGCCCCGCCCACTGACGGTCCATCCGGGCCTGGGTGGCCATCCCGATCAGGGCCATGAAGAGCGGGATCAGCGGGAGCGTCCCGGCGATGATCGCGGCGGAGGTCCAGTCGGCGCCGACGATCCGCAGCAGCACGACGACCGGCACCACCACGGCCAGCGCCAGTTGCGGCAGGTAGCGGGCGAAGTAGTCGTCGAGGGCGTCGACGCCCCGGGTGGCGAGGGTGGTGAGCTCGCCGGTGCGCCGGCCGGCGAGGTAGACCGGCCCGAGCGCGGTGGCGTGGTCGACCAGCCGGCGGCGCAGGGTGGACTTCACCCTGGCCACCGAGCGGTGCGCGGTCAGTTCGGTCAGCCAGGCGACCAGCGCCCGACCAGCGGCGGTGAGGGCGAGCAGCAGCAGCGGGCCGGTGAGCTGGTCGAGCCCGGCCCGCTGCTGGAAGCCCCGGACGACGATCTCGGCGATCAGGCTCGCCTGCGCCACCACCAGGACGGCGCCCGCCCCGCCGAGGATCACCGACCCCGCGAGGAAGGCGCGGGTCGTGCGGGCGTACCCCAGCAGGCGGGGGTCGACGGGCTTCACGACGGTTCTCCTTGGCGGTGCGGACGGCGCTACGACCGGCCGGGGAACGTGACGGCTGGTCGAGCGCGGCGGCCGGGGAACGTTACGGCTGGTCGAGCGCGGCGGCCGGGTCGTGCCCCGGGATGTGCTGGACGCCGATCCGCTTGCGGAACACCCAGTACGTCCAGGCCTGGTAGAGCAGCACGATCGGGGTGAAGATCGCGGCGACGATCGTCATCAGCTTGAGCGTGTACGGCGAGGACGAGGCGTTGCTGACGGTCAGGCTCCACTCCGGGTTCAGGGTGGAGGGCATCACGTCGGGGAAGAGCGCCAGGAAGAGCATCCCCACCGCGGCCACGATGGTCAGCCCCGAGAGGCCGAACGCCCAGCCCTCGCGGCCCAGCTGGTTGGTCACCAGCGCCCCGACCAGGGCCAGCACCGCGATCACCAGCGCGGCCAGGCTCCAGCCGTCGCCGCTGTCGGCCTGCGTCCAGATCAGGAAGACCAGCGCGAGGACGGCCGTGGCCAGCCCCAGCTGGAGGGCCATCGTCCGGGCCCGGCCCCGGATGTCGCCGACCGTCTTGAGGGCGGCGAACACCGCGCCGTGGAAGGTGAAGAGGAACAGCGTCACCAGCCCGCCGAGGAGGGCGTAGGGGTTGAGCAGGTCCCACAGGGTGCCGGTGTAGTTCTTCTGCTGGTCGATGTCGACGCCCGCCACGATGTTGGCGAACGCGACGCCCCACAGGAAGGCCGGGATCAGCGACGTCCAGAAGATCGCGTGCTCCCAGTTGCGCTGCCAGCGCTCGCCGTCCCGCTTGTGCCGGTACTCGAAGGCCACGCCTCTGACGATCAGGCAGACCAGGATCACCAGCAGCGGGATGTAGAAGCCGCTGAACAGCGTCGCGTACCAGTCGGGGAAAGCGGCGAAGGTGGCGCCGCCGGCCGTCAGCAGCCAGACCTCGTTGCCGTCCCAGACCGGCCCGATGGTGTTGATCAGGACCCGGCGCTCGGCGGTGCCGCGGGCCAGCAGCTTGGTGAGGATGCCGATGCCGAAGTCGAAGCCTTCGAGGAAGAAGTAGCCGATCCACAGGACGGCGATGAGGATGAACCAGACGTCGTGGAGTTCCATGGTCTCTCTGTCCTCAGTAGGCGAAGGCGAGGGGCTTGTCGGCGTCCTCGTCGGAGGACGGTCCGCGCAGCGTCGGGTCCTTCGCCGGGGGCAGCTCGGCGGTGTCCGGGCCGGCCTTGGCGTACTTGACCAGCAGCTTCACCTCGACCACGGCGAGGATCGCGTACAGCAGGGTGAAGGTGCTGAGGGCGATCACCTGGGTGGTCACGCTGACGTTCGGCGAGACGGCGGCGGCCGTCTTCATCAGCCCGAACACGGCCCACGGCTGGCGGCCCATCTCGGTGAAGATCCAGCCGAAGCTGTTGGCGATCAGCGGGAACCCGAGGGTGACGATGCCGATCCGCCAGCTCCACCGGGTGAGGAACGGCCCGAGTTCGCGCTCGGGGGTGAGCATCAGCTTCGGCACCTCGTCGTCCGCGGTGCGGTGCTCGGGCGCCAGGAATCTTCTCTTCCGGGTCGTCCAGAGGCCGAGCAGGCCGACCACGAAGGAGGTCATCCCGAAGCCGATCATGAGGCGGAAGCCCCAGTACGTGACGAAGATGTTCGGGATGTAGTCCTTGGGGTCGCCGCCGTACTTCGCGGCCTCGGCGGCGGCGGTGTCGTTGATGCCCGGCACCGGGGAGCTGAAGTTGCTGTTGGCGAGGAAGGACAGTATCCCCGGGATCTCCAGCTCGACCGAGTTGTGCCCGTCGTTGACGTTGCCGACGGCGAAGATCGAGAAGGGCGCCGGGTCCTGGGTCTCCCAGAGCGCCTCGGCCGCCGCCATCTTCATCGGCTGCTGCTTGAACATGACCTTGGCCAGTTCGTCGCCGCTGAGCGCACTGCCCAGACCGAAGATCACCGCGAGGACGAGCCCGAGCCGCAGCGAGGTGCGCATCACGGCGGTCCGCTTGGGGTCGGCGTTCTCGGGCTTGCGCTTGGCCCGCCAGAGGTGAAAGGAGGAGATGCCGATCACGAAGGCCGCGCCGGTGAGGAAGGCCGCGGTGAGGGTGTGCAGGACGACGACCACGGCGGTGTCCTGGAACAGCACCCGCGCGATGTCGTTGAGCTGGGCCTTGCCGGTGGCCGGGTTGATCTCGTAGCCGACCGGGTGCTGCATCCAGGAGTTCGCCGCCAGGATGAAGTAGGCGGAGAGGGCGGTGCCGATCGCGACCATCCACATGCAGGCGGCGTGCAGCTTCTTCGGCAGCTTGTCCCAGCCGAAGATCCACAGCCCGATGAAGGTCGACTCGAAGAAGAAGGCGATCAGCGCCTCCATCGCGAGCGGGGCGCCGAACACGTCACCGACGAAGCGCGAGTAGTCGGACCAGTTCATCCCGAACTGGAACTCCTGCACGATGCCGGTGACCACGCCCATCGCGATGTTGATCAGGAAGAGCTTGCCCCAGAACTTGGTGGCGTGGAAGTACTTGTCCTTGCCCGTCCGCACCCAGGCTGTCTCCAGCCCGGCCACGATCGACGCCAGGCTGATCGTCAGCGGGACGAAGAGGTAGTGGTAGACGGTGGTGATGCCGAACTGCCACCGCGCAATGGTCTCGTGAGCGACTGCTAGGTCCACTTCGCCCTCTCTCCGGCAGGGTTCCTTTTGATCACATAGCGGACAAACTTCATCTATAGCGACAGAGCATCACGTTGCCACGCAAGCTTGTCCGCTTGTGAACGTGAATACATTCACAAGGGCAGTATCCATCATACTTATGGAGCTGCCGCAAGGGGGGTGGGGGTAGCCGGTGAAGCACTCGATGGAGCACCCGGCGAAGCACCCGGGGGACGACCGGGACGCGGACGGTCGGGCGCGCGCGGGCCGGGCGCGGGGCAGGCGCGCCCGGGTTCGCCGTCGCTGCTTCCCTGCCCCTGCCCTGCCGCTGTCCCGGCCAGTGTGCGCAGCGGCCTCCGCGCCCCACAATCAGCAGCCGGTCGGCCCCGGCGGACGTTTTGGACGATCAGGCGCTTGACACCGCCCGCCCGTCGCCACGGCGGCACTCCCCCAGCAGCCCCAGAACCGCCCGGACGGGAAGTGCGCGCCCCAGCGCCGGGCCGTACCGAGCGCCGCCCAGGCGGCCACCTGACGGTGGGGATCCGGCGGCAGCCGGCCGCAGAGATGGTGAGCGCGGCAGGACCACACCTCGGCCCCCAGCTCCAGGAGGAGGCCGGCCGCGGCGCCCGGCACGCAGAGGCCGACGCCCCCGGGCCCTCCGGGACCGTCCCGGTCAGACGTGCGGGCCATCGATCCACCGCGGCTCGACGTCCCACTCCACCCCGCCGGACACCGGCCGGAGGAAGACCGCGTTGCCGAGGCGCCCCATGAAGACCCCCGGCCTGCCGTTGAGAGCGTCCCGGACCAGTTCCCCGACCCTGCGGGGAACGTACGGATCGACGGGCGGCCGCACCCCGCCGCCGGACGGCGGGACCTGCGGGTACGGGCTGACGAGTCTCAGCCCCGCCTCGGGCCGGCCCCCGCAGTCCCGCGGGCAGCGGCAGTCGGCCAGCTGCCGGTCGTTCAGCGGGTCGGGGGCCGGTTCGTCGACGCCGGGCTGAGTGCTCGTCATGATCGTTGCTCCTGGCAGTACTTGACGGCCATCACCGTCTGTACTCCAAGCGTCGCCCTGCGCAGCTACCCTGGGGAAGTCCGACCGTGTTCCACGACCGGACGGGGAACACGAAGGAGCCACCGGATGGTCTTCAAGGGACGTGACCTCCACCCGGAACGATCCGCCCGGGACCTCTACGGCGCCGAGATCCGCCGCCACCGCCTGAGAGCGGACGGGATGTCGTTGGCGAGACTGGCCGACGTTCTGAACTTCTCCAAGGCCCATCTGTCGCGCATCGAGACGGCGGAGTCCGCCCCGCCCGAGGGCCTCTCCGAGCGCCTGGACGCGGCCTTCGGGACGGACGGCCTGTTCGCCAAGCTCTACCCGCTGGCTCGACGGGAGGAATTCCCGGACAGGTATCGACGACAGATGGAGTTGGCCGGCGTCGCCGCACTCCACGAGAGCTACACCGTCACGATTCACGGGCTGCTCCAGACACCGGCCTTCGCGGAGGCGATGCTGCGCGCGGGCGACCCCTTCGCCACCACGGACGAGATCGCCGACAGGCTGGCGGCACGACTCAGGCGGCAGGAGCGACTTCACGGACCGAACCCGCCGCGCTACTGGTTCATCACGGACGAGGTCGCCCTCCACCGGCCGGTGGGCGGCCCGACCGTCATGCGGGAGCAACTGGGCACACTGCTGGCCGCGGGCGAGCTGCTGCACGTGACGATCCAAGTCCTGCCGTACACGGCAGGGGAACACTCCGAGATGGGCGGCTCACTCACCCTGCTGACACTGCCCAACCGGTCCGAGATCGCGTACGAGGAGGGCAGCCGGTCCGGATCGCTCATCGACGACCCGAAGGCTGTCGCGAAGCGACGGGCGCTCTACGATCTTCTCAGGGCGCAGGCCCTGTCGCCCAAGGAGTCCACGGCGATGATCAGTTCAGCACTGGAAGGATTCAGCAATGAGCTCCGACGCACATCCCGCCCGGTGGCGGAAGAGTAGCTACAGCAACGGCGACGGCGGAGAGTGCATCGAGGTCGACGACGCCAACCCCGGCCGCGTCCGTGACTCCAAGGACCCGCACGGCCCGGTCCTGACCTTCGCCCCCGCGGCGCTGAACGTCTTCGTACGGGCCGTGGCGGCCGGGGAGTTCGACGGGGTGTGACCCTCGGAGTACTCCCTGACCGGGTCTCACATGTTCGAGGGGCGACGCGGGCCGGTCAGCCGGCCCGGCGGTAGCTGCTGCCGTCCCTGGTGCGCTCGAGCAGGTGGGCCTCGACCAGGTAGCGGCGCAGGGCGGAGTGGTCGTCGTGGACGGTGAGCAGGGCCTCGTTCACCTCGCGCTCGGTGTAGTCCCGGCCGGGCTCGAAGAGGGTCTGGGCGAGGTGGCTGAGCAGCTGGTCGCGGCGGGCCGCCTTGCGGGGGATCGTGGTCAGCCGGCCCTGGCTGAAGAGGTTCTCCACCCCGCGTGAGCTGCTGTTCTCATGGTCGGACATGGGTCGAAGCCTCCCCTGCCGGGCCGTCGGGAGCAAGGAGATTTCGGGCGGCGCCGGTCACAGCGCGGGCCACCGGTGATGTCGGGCCCGATCACGAAACCCTTGGCGGGCCCCTCCGGGATGATCGCCTCCTCGCCGTACGGGGTGCGGACCGAACTCGCGTAGCTGCCCCTGACGGGGTCGGGGCCGGAGAGCACGGTGACCGAGCCGCCGTCGTCGAAGTCGTCGATGATCACGTAGATCGGGATGCCCGCCGTGGCGTACGCGCGGTGCTTGCGGACCAGGTCGCGCTTGCGCCTCTCGCTGCCCGGCGAGACGGTCTCGGCGACCGGCGCCACACCGGAGGCCAGGACGCCGAAGCCGTCGGGGTCCCCGAACTCCGCGAGATCGTCGGGGGCGACGAAGACGTCCGGAACGAGGACGTTGAGGCCGTGGATGACGTTGCCGCCGCTCGCGGGACCACGGCCGGTGCCGCCCAGGTGGTCGAGCAGGGATCCGTGGAGCCGCCGGTTGACGGTGAAGTGCCGCACCCCTTCGGTGGGCGACAGTTCGACGGCCTCCCCGATGACCTCCGCCCGGAAGCCCTCCGGGACGTCCATGGCCTTCCATACCTGCCACAACGCCCCGTCCAGGTCCACGACGGCTCCCCATCCTCGGGCGGGACCTCGGGACCCCCCGGGGTCGTGGCCGTACCGTCGCACACGATCACCGGCCGACGGGTGCCGTCCGGGCCGGATCACCCCTTCGGGTGGTCACCGCTGGCGCGGGATCTCCATCCGGAAGACCGCGCCGTCGCCCGGGGCGCTGTGCAGGGTGAGGGTGCCGCCGTGGGCGTGGGTGAGGGCGGTGGCGATGGCGAGGCCGAGGCCCGCGCCGCCGCCGTCGTTGCGGCTGCGGGAGGCGTCGACGCGGTAGAAGCGGTCGAAGACGCGTTCGGCCTGGTCGCGGGTGAGGCCGGGGCCGGAGTCGGCGACCTCCAGCAGGCAGTCGCCGTGGGCGGTGCCGACGCCGATCCGGACGGGGGTGCCGGGCGGGGTGTGCTTGACGGCGTTGCCGACCAGGTTGGTGACGACCTGCCGCAGCCGGGCCTCGTCGCCGAGGACGGGCGCGGCGCCGGGCGCGCCGTGGCCGGAGGGGCCGGTGAGGGCGACCGGGCGGGAGGGGTCGAGGGCGGTGAGGTCGTGCAGGGCGTCGGCGGCGAGGGTGCGCAGGTCCATCGGCGCCAGGTCGAGCGGGCGTTCCTCGTCCAGGCGGGCGAGCACCAGGAGGTCCTCGACCAGGGTGCCCATCCGGACGGCCTCGCTCTCGATCCGGGTCATCGTGCGGGTGACGTCGGCGGTGGTGGGCAGGGCGCCCATCCGGTAGAGCTCGGCGAAGCCGCGGATGCCGGCCAGCGGGGTGCGCAGTTCGTGCGAGGCGTCGGCGACGAAGCGCCGCATCCGGGCCTCGGACTCGGCGCGGGCCGCGAAGGCCGCCTCGATCTGGGTGAGCATCCCGTTGAGGGCGGCGGAGAGCCGGCCGACCTCGGTGCGGGTGGAGAGCTCGGGCATCCGGTGCGAGAGCTCGCCGGAGGCGATCCGGGCGGCGCCCTTCTCGATGCCGCGCAGCTGCCGCAGTCCGGCCCGGACGGCGAAGAAGCCGAGGGCGGCGATCAGCAGCAGGACGACCCCGCCGATGGCCAGGAAGGAGGTGCGCAGCTTGGCGACGGTGGCGTCGACCTCCTCCCGGGAGACGGCGACCAGCAGGTACGAGGCGTTCGGTGCGGCGAACTCGCTGCCGACGGCCTGGCGCTGCAGCGGCAGGACGACGGCCCGCCAGTTGCCCCGGCCCCGGGTGTCGGGCAGGTCGAAGGCGACCTGCGGGGTGGTTCTCACGGGGTCGAGGCGGCCCAGCTCCGGAGCCGGGTCGGACTCGCTGAGCGGCTGGCGGACGACCTGCTGCACCTTGCCCTCGGCGGACAGGTACAGGACGGTGTACTGGCTCGGCAGCGCGGCCAGCAGCGGTTGCGCCCGCTTCCCGGCGACGGCCGGCGGCTGACCCTTGTCGCCCCAGGTCTGGCGGCCGGCCGCGCGGTGCGACAGCGGATCCGCTACCCGCTGGAGCTGCTCGTCCAGGCGCTGTTCCAGCTGGTGGCGGACGGTACCGAGGACGACCGTGTCGCTGACCGCGAGGCCGGTGGTGACCAGGATCAGGGCGAGGACGAGCAGCCGGGCCCGCAGCGAGAGCCGGGACATCAGCGAGCCGGGCCGCGGCAGCCGGGGTCGGGGCAGGCGGGGTCGGGGCAGCGCGGGCCGGGTCATCCGGGGCCGGTCAGTTCTGCGGCGGCCGGCGCAGGGCGTAGCCGATGCCGCGGACGGTGTGGATCAGCTTGGGCCCGTGGCTCGGCCCGGAGTCGAGCTTGCGGCGCAGGTAGGAGATGTACGACTCGACGATGGAGAGGTCGCCGCCGAAGTCGTACGCCCAGACGTGGTCGAGGATCTGCGCCTTGGAGACCACCCGGCCGACGTTGGCGAGCAGGTAGTGCAGCAGCTTGAACTCGGTCGGCGAGAGCGAGACCGGGACGCCGGCCCGGGTGACCTCGTGGGCGACCGGGTCGAGGGTGAGGTCGGCGACGACCAGGCGGCCGTCCTCGGCGGGCCCGCCGGCCCGGCGCAGGATCGCCCGGATCCGGGCGATCAGCTCCTCCAGGCTGAAGGGCTTGGTGACGTAGTCGTCCGCGCCCACGGCCAGGCCCTGGACCTTGTCGCCGACGCCGTCCTTGGCGGTGAGGAAGAGCACGGGCAGATGGTCGCCGGTGTGCGCCGGCCCGGCGATCCGGTCCCGGCCGGTCTGCTCGCGCAGCCGCTCGACGACGGTGAAGCCGTCGAGGTCGGGGAGCATCACGTCGAGCACGACCAGGTCGGGGCGTTCGGCGGCGACGGCGGCGAGGGCCTCCTCGCCGGTCGCGGCGGAGGAGACCCGGAAGCCGGAGAACCGCAGCGAGGCCGAGAGCAGCTCGCGGATGTTCGGTTCGTCGTCGACGACGAGGAGGAAGGCTTCACCCGAGGTGCCGGCGCTCGCCGCGGTCCCTGATGTCGACACGATCCCTTGCACGGCTGTTGCGCCTCCCGGTCGGACGATGACACTCATCGGACGATAGCCCTGGGAGGCTACGCATGGTTGATGAATGTTGGATTAACCAGCTTAACCGGGGGGGGATTTCCCGGGACAAGGGCCCTTCGCAGCCGAACACCCGGTCGAAGCCCTCCTGCGGGCTCCTCAGAACCTACCCCGGCACGGAGCCGGCCCGGCCGGCTGACGCCGGCCGGGCCGTGGATTCCGGCGACCGCGGGGTCAGCCGCCGGAAGGCGTGCGGGCGCCGCCGAAGCCGCCGAAGCCGCCCGTCGCCGCGCCCTCGACCAGCTGGGTGGCCGCGTAGGCACCCGAGGCGTCCGGGGTCCCGACCACCGTGACGCTCTGCCCGGGCTGCAGGTCGCCGACCTTGCCCTCCTTGTTGAGCTGCACCTTGGTCGAGTCGCCGGTGGTCACCTTCACGGTGTTGCCGTTGGCGTCGGTCAGGTAGACGGTGGTGCCGTCCACCACCTTCACGGTGCCCCGGGTGAAGCCGCCCGCGCCGGTACCGCCGGGCGCACCCGCACCACCGGCCGCGCCGGTGCCGCCCGTCTGGCCGTTGCGGCGGCCGGTGCCCTGACCGGCCGCGCCCTGGCCCGCCGTGCCCTGGCCGCCGAAGCCGCCGGCGGCGCCCTGGCCGGTGGCCCGCTGCTGCCCCCCGCCGCCCGCCGCGGTCTTCTGGGTGCCGTGGTTCTGCTGGTACCAGACGCCGCCGCTGAACGCGGCCGCGGCGAGCACCCCGCCCGCCAGGGCGAGCGTCACCCAGGGCAGCCGGCGGCGCGGCGGCGCGGCCAGCTCGGCGGTGATGTCACGGGCGTCCGGCGCACTGGAGAGCAGCTCGACCTGCGCGATCGGGCTGTTGTCGTCCTCGCGCGGCACCAGCGAGTGGTTGTCGTTGCTCATGGTGGTCAGGGCTCCTTGTCACTCGTGCCGGAGGGCGTCGATGGGCCGCAGCGAGGCGGCCCGGTTGGCCGGGTAGCTGCCGAAGAACAGGCCGATGGCGACCGCGATGCCGAACGCGGCCAGCACCGACTCCGGGATCACCACCGGTTTGATGCCGACGATGCTGAAGTGCGAGCCGATCAGACCCGCCAGCACCCCGAGTCCGGCCCCGAGCACCGACAACAGGGTCGACTCGGTCAGGAACTGCCCGAGGATGACGCCCTTCGGCGCACCGAGCGCCTTGCGGATGCCGATCTCCCGGGTCCGCTCGGTGACGGTGACCAGCATGATGTTGGTGATCCCGATCCCGCCGACCAGCAGCGAGATCGCCGCGACCGCGCCGAGCAGCACCGTGAAGGTCTTGCCGGTGCTCTCCCTCGCGGTCAGCAGCGAGGCCTGGTTGCTGATCCGGAAGTCCAGCTTGGTGGCGTCCGCCAGGGCGTGGGTGCCCATCAGGATCTGGGTGATCTCGGCCTGCGCGGCGGTGGTGGTCTCCGCCGAGGTCGCCTGCACCAGGATCTGGTTGACCGAACCGAAGCCGGTGAAGGCGTTCTGGACGGTCGGCAGCGGGGCGATCACCAGGTCGTCCGGGTCGTTGAACCCGGTGCTGCCCTTGGTCTTCAGCACGCCGCTCACCGTGAACGGCGTACCGCCGATGGTGATCTGCTTGCCCACCGGGTCCTCGGTGTCGAACAGCTGCTTGGCCGTGGTCGAGCCGAGCACCGCGACCTTGCGGGCGTTCAGCACGTCGTCGTTGCTGAAGTAGTCGCCCTTCTCGACCTTCTGGTTCGAGGTCTCGAAGTACGCCGGGTAGGTGCCGACGATCGAGCCCGGCGTGTACGAGATGTCCCCGTACAGCGCGGCTCCCGTGGTGGTGACCACCGGCGCCACGGACTTGATGTCCGGCGCCTGCGCCGAGGAGGCCAGTGCCTTGGCGTCGTCGACCGTGAGCTTCTTCGCGGTCGACGCGCCACGGGCCCCGCCGAAGGAGGAACCGGCCGACACCGTCAGCGAGTTCGTCCCCAGCGCGGTGATCGAGTCCTTCACCGCGACGGAGGAGCCGTTGCCGACCGCGAGCAGCAGGATCACCGAGGCGACCCCGATCAGCACGCCCAGCATGGTCAGGGCGGAGCGCACCTTGTTGGCGGCCAGGCCGCCGAAGGCGAAGCGGAGCATCTGCCAGAGGATCACGACCGGCCTCCGACCAGCTCGGGGCGGATCGCCGGCGGCGGGCCGGCCACCGGGCCCTGCCGGACGTCCGACACGATCGCGCCGTCCACCAGCCGGATCACCCGCTTGGCGTGCCGGGCGACCTCGTCCTCGTGGGTGATCAGCACGACGGTGCGGCCGATGGCGTTGAGCCCGTCGATGATGCCGAGCACCTCCTCGGTGGAGCGGCTGTCCAGGTTGCCGGTCGGCTCGTCGGCGAGCAGCATGGCGGGCGCGGTGACCAGTGCCCGGGCCACCGCCACCCGCTGCTGCTGACCGCCGGAGAGCTCGTTGGGCTTGTGCCCGGAGCGGTCGGCGAGGCCGACCAGCGAGAGCGCCGCCAGCGCCCGGCGCCGCCGCTCGGCGGACCGTACGCCCGCGTAGGCCAGCGGGAGTTCGACCTGGGCGAGGGCCGTGGTGCGGGGCACCAGGTTGAAGGACTGGAAGATGAAGCCGATCTTGCGGTTGCGGACCAGCGAGAGCTGCCCCTCGTCGAGGTGGCCGACGTCGGTGCCGTCCAGCAGGTAGCGGCCCCCGGTGGGGACGTCCAGGCAGCCGAGGATGTTCATCAGGGTCGACTTGCCCGAGCCCGAACTGCCCATCACCGCGACGAAGTCGCCCTGCTCGATGTCCAGGGTGACGCCGAGCGGCTCCCCGGTCACCGGGTCCGACGGGCCGCGCAGCGCGTGCACGGTCGCGTCCCCGTGGCCGTAGGACTTGGTGACCCGGCGGATCTGGATCACCGGCGGGGGGCCGGAGTCGCCCCCGGTGGCGGCGCCCGCGCGGGCGACGGTGCCGGCGTGCCGCCCGCCGCCCCGCGGGCCGGAAGTGACGCGGCCCATCAGCGGTTGCCGCCCCGCGCGCCGGTCCCGGCGCCGCCGGGGATCGCCGCGCCCTGGCCGCCGGCCGCGCCGCCGAGCCCCGGGAAGTTCCCGCTGGGGAACCCGTTGCTCGATCCGGAGGTGGTGGAGGCCAGTTCGACCTTGTCGCCCTCCTTCAGGCCCTCGGTCACCTCGACCGTGGAGTCGCCGACCACGCCGACCGTCACCGTCACCCGGGAGGTGCTGCCGTCCGCCGCGACCAGGGTCGCGGTGCGGCTGGCGCCGGTGCCGGCGAGTGCGGCGGCGGGCAGCGACAGGGCGTTGTCCGCCTCGCCGGTGACCACCGAGACGGTGGCGCTCAGGCCGGTCCGCAGCTTGCTGGTGTCACCGGTGATCTGCAGCGTCGCGCCGTACTGCACCGCGCCACCGCTCCCGCTGCTGGTCGGCAGCGAACTCACCGACAGGACGGTGGCGTTGAGCTTGGTGTCGGACTGCGCGTTGAGCGTGACGGTGGCCGCCTCGCCCTTCTTCAGCTTGAGCGAGTCCAGCTCGGAGAAGGCCGCGGTGACCTGCATCCCGGTCGGGTTGGTCAGCACGATGAAGCCGCTCGGCGTCGCGGAGCCCGAGGTGCCCGTCGTGCCGGTCGTCTTGCTGCTGGTCGAGCCGGTCGAGCCGGTGGCGCCGCCCGAGGCTGTGTCGCCGACCTTGCCGCCGACCGAGGCGACGGTACCGTCCACGGAGGCGGTCAGCGTCGTACCGGCCAGCGTGGCCTGGGCGTTGGTGAGATTGGTCTGTGCCGTGTCCACCTGCTGCTGGGCCTGGGCGACCGCCGCGTCGTCCACCTTGGTGGTGGTGATCGTGGTGGTCTGCGGCGTCGGGGTGGCGCTCGCCGTGGCGGTCGCGCCGGTACCGCGGCCGCCGCTGCCCGAGGAGCCGGAACCGCCGCCGGAGGAGCCCGAGCCGGTGGAGGCGGGCAGCTGGGAGGTGGTCGTGGTGGTGACGCCGGCCTGGGCCTTGGTCAGGTTGGCCTTGGCCGCGGTGAGCGCCGACTGGGCGGCGGCCACCTGCTGCTGGGCCGCCGTGGTGTCCACGGTCGCCAGCACCTGGCCCTTGGTCACCGTGTCGCCGACCGCGACCTTGACCGCGGTCAGCTTGCCACCGGTGACGAAGTCCTGCCCGGCGTCGGTCGGCGAGGCAAGGGTGCCGGTTCCGGACACGGTGGCCAGGACCGTGCCCTTGGCCACCGTCGCCGTTCGTACCTGGGCCTTGCCTGCCGCCACGCTGGTACCGCTGTCCAAGGTGGTGTACACCAGGGCGGCGCCCCCCAGGAGGGCCACGCCGAGTGCGGAGTTGACGAGGACGGCACCACGCCGTCGCGGGAACACCTTCATGGGGGCAAGCCTCGCCCCGGGCTCTTGCGGAGTCCTGGGGCGCAACTGGGAGATCCCTGAGCCCGGAAAACCGGACATTCGGGGTTCTAACGACACACCCTTGGCCGGTCCGGGCCGACCGCCTCATCAGCGGTTGACCGAACTCCCAGGAAGTTCCCAGCCATCCACAGTGATCCCGCAGTCCGGGCCGGCCGCGCCCGCCGACGCACCGGCCGCCGCGCCCGCCAGCAGCCGCAGGGCCGCCTCGTCGGCCGACCCCGGCGCGGCGCTGTACAGCAGCATCCGGTGGCCGCCGCCCTCCGGCAGCGGCATCGCCTCGAAGGCCGGCTCCAGCCGGCCGACCACCGGGTGGTGCAGCACCTTGGTGCCGAACAGGCAGTCGTTGACCGGGTGCCTGGCCCAGAGCGCGGCGAACTCCGGGCTGTTCATCGACAGTTCGCCGACCAGTGCGGCCAGCTCGCGGTCGTCCGGGTGCCGGCCCGCCGACAGTCGCAGGTACGCGACGTTGGCCCGCGCCTCCTCCTCCCAGCACGGGTACAGCTCCCGGGTGTGCGGGTCGAGGAAGAGCATCCGGGACAGGTTCGGCCGCTCCCCCCGGCGGTCCGGGCTGCCCGGATCGAGGTGGCCGGCCAGCAGCGCGTGGCCGAGCACGTTCCACGCCAGCACCTCGTTGCGGTGCCCGACCACCACCGCGGGCACCTCCCGCATCGCGGCGATCAGCTGCCGGGTGCCGGGCCTGGCCCGCTCGAAGCGGTCCGCCGGGCGCGGCCGGACCCGGCCCGGGCGGGCGATGTTGCGCAGGTGGGCGTGCTCGTCCGGGCTGAGCCGCAACGCGCGGGCCAGCGCGTCCAGCACCTCGTCGGAGGCGTTGAGACTCAGCCCCTGCTCCAGCCGGGTGTAGTACGTGACGCTCACCCCCGCCAGCTGGGCCAGTTCCTCCCGGCGCAGCCCCGGCACCCGGCGGCGCGCGCCGTACGCGACGAGGCCGACGTCCTCGGGCTGCAGACGGGCCCTGCGGGTGCGCAGGAAGTCACTCAACTCCGGCGGTGTGTCCATGACTCCAGTGAACACCGGCCGGGCCCGCGCAGCCTGCCCCTGCCAGTGCTACCCACCGCAGGGGGCTGGGTCCGCGCGGCGGACGCGCGCAGGCTGCTGCCCGTACCCACCGCACCGCACCGATCCGGAGGAACCGCCGTGACCCTGCTCGACAAGACCCCCGCACCGCCGGCCGCGCCGGCGACCGCCGCCATGACCGGACGCCAACGGATCGTCCTGGTCGTCCTGTTGGCGGCCCAGTTCATGCTGGCCGTGGACTTCTCCATCCTGAACGTCGCCCTGCCGGTGATCGGCCGCGGCCTCGGCTTCCCGCTCGGCGGCCTGCAGTGGATCGTCACCGCCTTCGCGCTCGGCGCGGCCGGGTTCAGCCTGCTGTTCGGCCGGGTCGCCGACCTGTACGGCCGCCGCCGGGTGTTCCTGCTCGGGCTCGGAGTGCTGGCCGCCGCCTCGCTGGTCGGCGGCCTGGCCACGACGCCGGCGGTGCTGCTCGCCGCCCGGGTCGTGCAGGGGCTGGCCACCGCCGCCGTCACCCCCGCCGGGCTCGCGCTGCTCACCACCGCCTTCCCCGAAGGGCCGCTGCGTGAGCGGGCCCTGGGCCTGAACGGCGCGCTGATGTCGGCCGGCTTCACCTCCGGCGCCGTCCTCGGCGGGCTGCTGACCGACCTGCTCAGCTGGCGCTGGGCGTTCTTCGTCAACGTCCCGGTGGCCCTGGCCGTGCTGCTCGTCGCGCCGCGCCTGATCCCCGAGTCCGCCGCGGCCGCCGGCGCCGGGCGCGGCAGGATGGACCTGCCGGGCGCCGCCACCGTCACCGGCGGCCTGCTCGCCCTGGTGTACGGCCTCACGGCGGCCGGTGAGCACGGCTGGGGCGACCCGCTCGCGCTCGGCGCGCTGGCCGTCGGCGCGCTGCTGCTGGTGGCGTTCTGGTTCGTCGAGCGGGCCGCCGCCCACCCGCTGGTGCCCGTCCGGGTGCTGCGGCGCCGGACCGTGGTCTGGGGGAACGCCGCCGGGCTGGTCGCCTTCGCCACCGAGACCTCGCTGGTGTTCCTGATGACGCTCTACCTCCAGCGGGTTCTCGGCTACTCCGCCCTCGCCACCGGCCTGGCCTTCGGCGTGCTCGGCGCCGGGACGGTCCTCGGCGGGATCCACGCACCCCGGGTGATCCGCCGGCTCGGGACGCGGAACGCGCTGGTCACCGGTCTGCTGGTGCAGGCCGCCGCCACCGCCGCACTGCTGCTGCTCGGCACCGGCCACGGCTGGCTCACCCTGTTGCTGGCGGCCACCTTCGTCGGCGGCGTGGGCAACATGCTGGCGATCGTCGGCTTCATGGTGACCGCCACCTCCGGTCTGCCCGACCACGAGCAGGGCCTCGCCACCGGGGTCGCCACGATGACCCAGCAGGTCGGCATCACCCTCGGCACCCCGGTGATGAGCGCCGTCTTCACCGCCCGGACGGCCGCCCTCGGCGGCGGCACCGCCGCCGCCACGGTGCTGGGCGGCGTCGACCTCGCCGTCCTGGTCAACACCGCGCTGGTGCTGGTCGGCGCGGTGGCCGCGGCGGTCTTCCTGCGCCGGCGCAGCGGGTGACGGACGGCGACGGCGTGCACGTCGACGGGCGGACCGGGGGCCGGGCGGGCGGGCCCCCGGTCTCCCGGTCCGCCCGCCTTCGGCGCCGGGTGCCGGATGCCGGGTGTCGGGTGCCGGGTGTCGCGCGGACTCAGCCCGCGTGCGGCGTCCCGAAGCGGGGCGGGCAGTGCCAGAGCCGCTTCAGCGCCTGCGGGTCGTACCGGCCGGTGCCGGCGGCGCAGCGCCTGCTGCTGCGGGGAGCGGACGTGTCGGCGGTCGTCCCGGCAGTCTGCGCGCCACCGGGACGCGAGGGCACCGGAATCCTCCGCCCTCCCGGGTCGGGGCGACGGACGCCGGACCGCGGGGACGCCGGGCCTCGGACACGCCGCGGGCGCCAGGCCGGGCACTGGGCGGCGCGCCTCACAGACTCCGCAGGGCCGCCTCGCACTCGCGGCAGCGCCGGGTGCGGTGCAGCGGCGGGTACCAGGGCTCCCCCGGTCCGGACGGGCGGTAGGGCTCGGGCTCCAGGGGCGTGGTGTCGAGGCCGCAGAACGTCCGCTCCCCCGGGTCGCCGGGAGCCTCCGGATCGCCCGGTGCGGCGTGCACCCAGCGCACCCGGGCGCCGACGTCGACCTCGCCGGCGTCGAGCACCTCGGTGGACGGCTCCAGCTCCAGCAGCACGATGATCGAGGCCATACCCCGACCCTGCACCGCCGGGCCGCCGGCCGCATCCGGGCGGCGGCCACCGGTGCCGGGGCCCGGTGCGGGCGGCGGTCCGACGGTGCCGGGGCTCAGTGCGGGATGGTGTCGATCAGCTCGCGCGCGCCCTGGCGCAGCAGGGCGACGGCGACGGAGGTGCCCAGGGTGGCCGGGTCCAGCGGGCCGGCCCACTCGTGGGCGTCGAGCACGGTCTTGCCGTCGGGGGAGAAGACCCGGGCGCGCAGCGAGAGGCGGCCGTCGCGCTCGGCCTTGGCATAACCGGCGATCGGGCTGTTGCAGTGGCCCTGGAGGACGTGCAGGAACATCCGCTCGGCGGTGGTCTCCCGCCAGGTGTCGGCGTCGCCGAGGCCGGAGACGGTGTCGATGGTGCGGGTGTCGTCCTCGCGGCACTGCAGGCCGAGGACGCCCGCGCCGATCGGCGGGCACATCGTCTCGACCGGGAGGATCTCGGTGATCAGGTCGGGCCGCCCGATCCGCTCCAGGCCCGAGACGGCCAGCAGCAGCGCGTCGGCCTCGCCGGCCAGCAGCTTCTCCAGCCGGCGGTTGGCGTTGCCGCGCATCGGCACGCACTCCAGGTGCGGGTGCGAGACGGCCAGCTGGGCGCGGCGGCGGACGGAGGAGGTGCCGATCCGGGCCCCGGCGGGGAGCTCGTCGAGGGTGCGGCCGGCGGGGTGCACCAGGGCGTCCCGGATGTCGTCGCGCTTGAGGAACCCGGCGAAGACCGTCCCGGCGGGGAGCGGCCGGTCGGCCGGCACGTCCTTGACGCAGTGCACCGCGAGGTCGGCCTCGCCGGCGAGCAGCGCGGCGTCGACCTCCTTGGTGAAGGCGCCCTTGCCGCCGAGCTGGGCGAGGTCCCCCATCCAGCGGTCGCCCGAGGTGGTGACGGGGACGACCTCCGTCCTGATCCCGGGATGCAGCGCGGCCAGCTCGGTGCGGACCCGCTCCACCTGCGCGAGGGCCATGGGGGAGGAGCGGGAGACGATGCGGATCAGCTCGGCAGAGGACATGCCGAAAACGATAGACCGTCAGATTCCCGGTTTCCCAAACTCCCTGGTGGAGTCGGGCCGACCACCCGGACGCCGCACCGGCGGGCCGCACCGCGGGGCGGCAGCGGCACCGGGGGCGGGCAGCACGAAGGGGTGCACCGCCGGCGGCGGGCACCCCTTCGATCCGAACAGGACCGGCGGCCGGCGGCTACAGCGCCTTGCGGAAGGTCTCGGCCGTCGCGAGGAAGATGTCGTTGCCGGCCACCTCGCCGATGGTGACCCGGACGCCCTCGCCGGGGAACGGGCGGACGATCACACCGGCCGCGCCGCAGGCGGCGGCGAAGTCGAGGGTGCGCTCGCCGAGGCGCAGCCAGACGAAGTTGGCCTGCGAGTCGGTCACCGTCCAGCCCTGCTCGGTGAGGGCGGCGAGCACCCGGGCCCGCTCCTCGACCAGGGCCTCGACCCGGACCAGCAGGGCGTCCTCGGCGCGCAGCGAGGCGACCGCCGCGTCCTGGGCGAGCCGGCTGACGCCGAACGGGACGGCGGTCTTGCGCAGCGCGGTGGCGACCGGCTCGTGGGCGACGGCGAAGCCGACCCGCAGGCCCGCCAGGCCGTACGCCTTGGAGAAGGTCCGCAGGACGCAGACGTTGGGGCGGTCGCGGTAGAGCTCGATGCCGTCGGGCACCTCGGCGTCGCGGATGAACTCGATGTACGCCTCGTCGACGACGACCAGGACGTCGGCCGGGACGGCGTCCAGGAAGCGCTCCAGCTCGGCGCGGTGGATCGCGTTGCCGGTGGGGTTGTTGGGGTTGCAGACGAAGATCAGCCGGGTCCGCTCGGTGATCGCGGCCAGCATCGCGTCGAGGTCGTGGTCCTCGGTCGCGGTGAGCGGCACCGGGACGGGGGTCGCGCCGGCGACCTGGGTGATGATCGGGTAGGCCTCGAACGAGCGCCAGGCGAAGATCACCTCGTCGCCGGGGCCGGCCGCGGCGAGGATCAGCGACTGGGCCACGCCGACCGAGCCGGTGCCGGTGGCGATGTGCTCGACCGGGACGCCGAACCGGGCCGCGAGCTCCTCCGTGAGCTCCGAGACCGCCATGTCGGGGTACCGGTTGAACGAGCCGGCCGCCGCGACCGCCGCGTCGAGCACGCCCGGGAGCGGCTCGTACGGGTTCTCGTTGGAGGACAGCTTGTAGGCGTCGGCTCCGGCGGGCTTGCCGGGCTTGTAGGTGGGGATGCCGTCCAGGGTCGGCCTCAGCCGTGGGCCCTGCGCTGCCGTACCGCTCACGCTCGTCTCCTTCTGTGCTCTGCCGCCGCACCCCCTGTTTGAGGGGACGCAGTGCTGATCATGTCCGCCGCGCCGCGGGATCGCCGTGCGCGGGGTACTCGGGTGCGCACCGCCCCGCCCCCGGTCGGGTGCCATGAACGATACCGACCGCCCTCACCCGTAGGGGTGACATGCCCGAGCGGTCGAGGGGTGCAGATCAGCCATTCTGCCGGGTTCCAATGGCACATGTCAGAGGTAAGACGGCTGATTTCCGCCGGGTATCGAAGGGAGTGCCTCCGCCTCGTTCATGGAGAAACGTATCTTCTCCGCTTCCGAGCGCCTCGGTCACGGGGAGCCGTCATGAGCCATACGATCGGTCCGCCATGACAGCAGCAGCCAACCAGAGCGGTCGGCGACCCACCACCTCACGACGTCTGGAGCGGGCCGGCATCCGGGATGTGGCAGCAGCCGCCGGAGTGTCGATCACCACGGTCTCCGACGCGCTGAACGGTAAGGGCCGCCTACCCGACGAGACCAGAAGCCGGGTCCGCGAGGTCGCCGAGCGCCTCGGCTACCGCCCCTCGGCCGCCGCCCGCACCCTGCGCACGGGCAGGTCGGGCCTGATCGGACTGACCGTCACCACCTACGGCGAGGAGCCGTTCACCTTCACCGAGTTCGCCTACTTCGCCGAGATGGCCAGGGCCGCGACCAGCGCGGCCCTCGGGCGCGGCTACGCCCTGGTGGTGCTGCCCGCCTCCTCCCGGCACGACGTCTGGAGCAACATCGCCCTGGACGGCACCGTGGTGATCGACCCGCCCGACCAGGACCCGCTGGTCAGCGAGCTCTACCGGTCCGGCGTGCCGGTGGTCAGCGACGGCAAGCCCGGCAACTGCCCGGTCACCGCCTGGGTCGACAACGACCACGAGGCCGCCGTCCTCGGCATCCTCGACCACCTCAGCGAGTCCGGCGCCCGCCGGATCGGCCTGCTCACCGGCACCAGCACCGACACCTACACCCGGCTCTCCACCGACGCCTACCTCGGCTGGTGCGTCCGGGTCGGCCAGGAGCCGGTGTACGAGACCTACCCGGCCCACGACCCGGCGGCCGGCGCCGTGGCGGCCGACCGGCTGCTCGCCCGTCCGGACCGCCCGGACGCCGTCTACGGCCTCTTCGACCCGAACGGCACCGACCTGCTCGCCGCCGCCCGGCGGTACGGCCTGCGGGTGCCCGACGACCTGCTGCTGGTCTGCTGCAGCGAGAGCGACGTGTACGCCGGCACCGAGCCGCCGATCACCACCCTCTCGCTCAAGCCGCGCCGGATCGGCACCACCGTGGTCAATCTGCTGATCGACGCCATCGAGGGGGTC
Organism: Kitasatospora sp. NPDC057015; assembly: GCF_042673745.1. Classification (NCBI taxonomy): domain Bacteria; kingdom Bacillati; phylum Actinomycetota; class Actinomycetes; order Kitasatosporales; family Streptomycetaceae; genus Kitasatospora; species Kitasatospora sp. NPDC057015. Next base: position 79,910 of record NZ_JBHUSG010000007.1, on the reverse strand, counting down.
GACTCGGGCACCGGCGTGGACGTCGGACGGCTCTTCCCGCCCCGCTACCGGACCGCCGGGACGGGCCCGCCGCCCGGCACCCTGATGCCCACCGAGCTCATCGTCCGGGCCTCGTCGCAGCGCCGCAGCTCCCGAAGGACCGTCAGCCCGCCCCGCTCACCAGGCGAGGTCTAGACCATCCCAGGACGGGATAAAACGGACCGCACGGACCGCACGGCTGACGCTCCGGAGAATTGGATACCCACCAGGTGAGGACGGCGGGAGAGTGCTCTTCCTATGATGGGCGGATGACACCCGAGGACCGCTTCCCCGGGCCTGAACAGCCGGACTCAGGCCCCCGCCATCAGCCGGACCTCGACGTGCTGCCCTACGGCTCCTACTTCGAGCCCGCCGAACCCACCGGCTACACCGACGGCTACTCCGAGACGTACAGCGCCTACGGCGGAGCCCGCTACCTCGAACAGCACTGGCCCGCCGGTGCCCACCAGGGCGCCCCGCACGGCGAGCGGCAGCACGGGGAGCGGCACCACGACGCGCCGGCGCACGGGGTCAGCCCGCACGGTGTCCCGCACCACGACACCCCGCACGACCAGGCCTTCCACGAGTCCGGCTTCGCCGAGGCGGGCTTCCCGGGGGAGCCCGCGTACCAGGAGGCCGGGTACCCGGAGGCCGGCTACCCGGACGCCGACTACCAGGACGCCGACTACCAGGAGCCGGGGTACCACGAGCCCGCCTTCCACGCGCCCGCCGGGCACGAGCCCACCCTGCACGACCGGGCCGCCCAGCCCCTGCAGCGCGAGGACCCGCCCACCATCGAGCTCGGCCCGCCGCTCACCGAGGACGGCCTCCCCTACTCCACCCCGTACCCGGCGCCCGAGCCCGGCGACCCGCCCGGCCCGCTGTACGTGGTGGGCGACGTCCACGGCTACCTCGACGAACTGGTCGCCGAGCTCCGCCACCAGGGCCTGATCGACGCCGACGGCCACTGGTCGGCCGGCCGCTCCCGGATCTGGTTCCTCGGCGACTTCACCGACCGCGGCCCGGACGGCATCGGCGTGATCGACCTGGTCATGCAGCTCGCCGCCGAGGCCGCCGCCGCCGGCGGGTACTGCCGCGCCCTGATGGGCAATCACGAACTGCTGTTCCTGGGCGCGCACCGCTACGGCGACGAGCCCGTCCAGTCCACCGCCGGCACCGCGTCCTTCCTCGCCGCCTGGCGGCTCAACGGCGGCCAGCAGCACGACCTCGACCGGCTGGAGTCGCACCACATCAGCTGGCTCTCCCGGCTCCCCGCGATGGCGCTGGAGGACGGGCACCTGCTGCTGCACTCCGACACCACCGCGTACCTGGAGTACGGCGAGTCGATCGCCGAGGTCAACGACGCCGTCCACCACCTGCTCGCCGACGAGGGCGCCGACGAGTGGTGGGACGCCTTCCGCCGCTTCACCAAGCGGTTCGCCTTCCGCGGCGAGGCCGGCCCGACCGCGGTCCACGAGCTGCTCGACGCCTACGGCGGCGGACGCGTCGTGCACGGCCACAGCCCCATCCCCTACCTCACCGGTGCGGCGCACGCCGACGACGGCGCGCCCCCGCACATCCCCGGCCCGTACGTCTACGCGGACGACCTCGCCATCGCCATGGACGGCGGCGTCACCATGGAAGGCCGGCTGCTCATCGCCCGACTGCCCGTCAACTGAAGGGGCTCGGAACGGATCGCCCGGGCGCATCACACGCCCCGGGCGCTGAAATTCCGGAAACCGACTGTCTGTGCGCCCCCACCCGCCCCTACCATCGAGGCACACCGCACCAGGCCGCCCCGGCCCCACCCTCCGAGGGCACCGCCCCCGGTGCGGAAGTCCACCTCCGTGACGGAGCGAACGGGGTCCGCATGAACAACGCCCCGCACCTGCTGGCCGAGGACCGCCCGGACTTCGAGCGCCTCCTCGACGAAGCACTGCGCGACGGAACCATCCTGGCAGCGCTGCGCGAACGCGAGCCGGGCACCGGAGCCGGCACCATCGGCACCGGCAGCACCACCCGCCTCACCTCCGAGCAGCTGCGCACCAAGGCACTGCTCGCCGCGAGCGCCATCGCCTCCGGCGCCGCCGTCGAGTACGAGCACTACACCCGGCTGCGCGAGAACCTGCGCGACGGCGCCGGACGACCACGGCCCGTCCCGGTCCACGAGTCCACCCCCCGCAGCACCGGCCCGCAGACCGTCGGCGAACTCGCCTCCCAGCTCCGCTCCGAGGACGGCGCCGGGCTCTTCCCCGTGCTCACCGTCCTCGCGCCGATCCTGGCCGGCGCCGCCGGACTGGTCTTCCTGCTGCTCGGGTACGTGCTGCGCACCACCGCGCCCGAACTGCTGCTGGGCCGCTCGCTGCTCACCGCGGGCTGGCTGGCGCTGGCCATCGGCGCCGCCGCCATGGTCTTCGGCATCGTTGGCCTGGTCCTCACCGCCCTGCGCGACGGCGCCGGACCACCGGACGAGAGCGACCCGGACCTGCGCGCCGAGGTCGCCGACGCGCGCCGCGCCTGGCACCTCGCCCTGCGCGACCGCGCCCTGCTGCCGTACCTGCGGGCCAACCTGGACTCCGAACCGGCGCTGTCGCCGTTCACCCCGGCGCCCCGACCGGCACCGCCCGTCGAATCCACCGCCGAGCGCCCCGATCCCCCCACCCCGCCGGACTTCAGCAGCCCCGGCTACACCGGCGCGAGCTTCAGCAGCCCCGGCTTCTCCAGCCCCGGCGTCGAGGGCGTCACCGACCCCGAGGGCCGCCACCCCCGCCCCGCCGAGTTCAGCAGCCCCGGCTACAGCCCACCGGCCTTCACCAGCCCCGACGACGTCTGATCCGGACCGGGGCCGAACCCGCCCCGGGGCCGTGACGGGCCGGGGCCGTGACGGGCCGGGGCGAACGCGGGACGCCGCCCCGGCAGGCCGGGGGCCTGCTGTCGGGACGGCGTCCGTCGCTGCTCCGGTGCGCTCGGCTCAGCCGGCCGGGTGCTCCTGGGCCGGCTGCGCCGGCTGCTGGGCCTGCGGAGCCGGCGGGTAGGCCGCCTGGCCGGGCTGCGCCTGCGGGTAGGCCGCGGGCTGCGGCGGCAGGAAGGGCTGCGGCGCGGGCGTGTTGCTCCGGTTGGCCAGCGAACGCACGAAGTTGAAGATCATCACGCCCGGCAGGATGAACGCCTTGAAGAACAGGAGGTAGCTGCCCCCCTCGAAGATGAACCCGAGGTAGATGCCGTAGCCGAAGAAGCCGACACCCGCCACCAGGTTGAATATGCGCCAGCCGGTGCTGAGTGCGCCGAAATTGATGGCACCCATGACGACCATGGCGACACCGCTGAAGCACAGCAGCACCACGTACCAGGAGAAGAGGGGTTCGGCGCTGAAGTCGAGATTCATGAGCATTCCTGTGGGTTCAACGGACGATCAGTCGAGAAGGACGACGGCGTACGCTACTGGACCGCGCCCTGCCGCGTCTCCTCGGTTTTCCCTCGCGGTATCCCCGCGAGAGCTGATGTCCTGACATTCCCTACGGAATTCCCCCACCGCGACACCGAACCGCAATTCGGGCCCGCTCGCTCAGGGCGAGAACGTGACCACCCGGCTCGGCAGCACCCGGACCTCCAGCCGTACCACCTCGGCCTCCTCGGCCGGCGGCTCGATCCCCAGGTACTTGCGGGAGAGCACCCTCGGCAGCTCCCGCGCGGGATCCTCCCGCAGCTCGGCGACGCCCCGGATCTCCACCGTCCGGTACGGATCCGCGCGGTCGAAGAGCGTGAGGCTGACCCGCGGATCCTTCAGCAGGTTGCGTGCCTTCTGCCGCCCGGCCGTGGTCGAGAACACCACCGTGTCGCCGTCCCGCATCACCCAGACCACCGAGGTCTGCGGGCCGCCGTCCGGGTTCAGCGTCGCCACGGTCGCGAAGTTCCTCCCGTCCAGCATCCGGCGGGTCGCCTCGTCCAACGTCACTGCCGCTGCCGCTTCCACTGCCACGTGCCGGCCCTGCCCCGTGCTCGCGACCCACCCGCGGGCCGTGCCCGCCGGAACGGCGTCCCGGTGGCCGCTCGGTGTGATCGGCCCACACGCTACGGGCCGGCGGCGGCCGACGGCCGCTCCGAACCGGCTTCTCCTCCGATCGAGTGAACGGCCGCCGGCGACGGCCGCGCCCGCTACTGGACGTCGAACTCGTTGCCCTCCGGGTCCGTCATGGTGACGTGCGTCGAGCCGTGCTCGTTCACGACCCGCAGGACGGTCGCCCCCAGCCCCTCCAGGCGCCGGACCTCGGCGTCCCGCTGCTCGGGCCCCGCGTGCAGGTCGATGTGCAACCGGTTCTTGACCGTCTTGGGCTCCGGTACGCCCTGGAAGAGCACGCGCCGGCCCAGCCCCGTGCCGGTGTCCGGATCGACCGGGTCCTCCGGGTGGCGGACCGCCGCCAGGCCGCGGAAGTCCTTCCGCCCGTCGACCTCGACGTAGTCCTGCTCACCGATCGCACCGAGCCCGATCAACCGGTCGATGAACTCGCCGTGCTCCTCCACCTCGTACCCGAGCGCCCGCGCCCAGAAGCCGGCCAGCCGGTGCGGGTCCGAGCAGTCGACGACGAGCTTCCAGTTCAGGGCCATCCAGTCCTCCGCGAGCTCCGGGACGCCGCCCGTCGCGGCCAGCCCAGGCTAGGCCGTCCGGCCGGGGCCCGCGACCGGGTCGGCGATCCCCCGGCCCCTGCGGGCACCCGTCACCCGGGCACCCGCCCGATCCGCTCAGGCCGGGTAGGGGGCGGCCGCCCGCGCGGCGCGGAGCGCCTGCGCCCACCAGGCCAGTTGATCGAGCAGCGTCTTCGCGTACCCCGGGGCCCCCGGGTCGAGCGGGCGACCGTCCTGCCAGGCCGTGAAGTAGTTCGGGAAGGCCAGACCGTCGCGGACGGTCACCGCGTGCAGCTCGGTCAGCACGTTCTCCAGATGCAGGACGGCATGCCGCCCGCCGGCCGCACCCCCGTAGCTCACGAAGGCGACCGGCTTCGCCGTCCACTGGGTGAAGTGCCAGTCGACCGCCGCCTTCAACGACGCGGGATAGCTGTGGTTGTACTCGGGCGTCACCACGACGAACGCGTCGGCGCCCTCCAGAGCCGCGGTCAGCGGCGCCATCCCGGCCGGCCGGGGGTACTCCTCACCCGCGTACTTCGGCGAGGCCGCCGGCAGCGCCAGCGGGATGTCGATCCCGGCCAGATCGACCACCTCCACCTCGAACCCGCCATGGGTGCGCGCCTGTTCGGCCACCCACCCGGCCACCACCGGGCCGAACCGGCCCTCCCGGACGCTTCCGACCACGATCACGAGCCTGCTCTTGCGCTTCTCCATGCCCACCACGATCGGCCCGGCCGGCGACGGCAACCAGACCGTGCCCGGGCTGGCCCCCGCAGGGCCACCCTGAGCACTCCACGGCCCGCCGGGACGCCGCTAACCTCGAAGCATGGGTACGCCGTTGGGGGACTTCATCCGGGCCAGGCGCGACCGCATCCAGCCGGAGTCCCTGGGGGTGCCGGACCACGGGCGCCGCAGGTCACCCGGTCTGCGGCGGTCGGACCTGGCGACCCGGGCCGGCATCAGCGTCGAGTACCTGACCCGGCTGGAGCAGGGCCGGGACCGCAACCCCTCGGTCGCGGTGGTGAACGCGCTGGCCGACGCCCTCGGCCTGGACCCGTCCGAACGCACCCACCTGCGCTACCTCACGAAGATCACCGGCGGCGAGTGCACCGCACACCCCCGCCCGGAGCCGCCGCGCCGCGAGGTCCGCCCCGCCGTCCGGGAGACCCTGCGCCTGCTGGAACCGGGGATCGCCGTCCTGACCAACCGGCTGGGCGACGTCCTCGCCCGCACCAGCGGCTACGAACTGCTGATGGGCGCCGGCGGACTGCTCGACGCCGACACCCCGAACCTCACCCGCTACGTCTTCACCGACCCCCGGGCCAGGACCTTCTTCGCCGACTGGGACGACGTCGCGGACGAGCAGGCCTTCGACCTCTGGCTCGGCCCCTCCGTCGAGAACAGCGAGTGGCTCACGGCCGAACTCGCCCCCACCGCCGGCCCCGAGTTCACCCGCCAGCTGAACAGCCACCTGGTACCGGCCCGGGGCGTCCTGCGGATCGACCACCCGTCGGGGCACGCGCTCCGGCTCCTGCGCGAGACCCTCGAACTCACCGCCGACGCCCAACAACTGGTCGTCCTCCTCCCGGCCGACGACGCGAGCGCCCAGGCCCTCGACCAGCTCCGCCACCGGGCCCCCGGCCGGCTGCGGGCGATCTCGTAGGGCGCCCCCGGCCGCCGCAGCCACCCCGGGCACACGGCTGCGGAACGCACGAGTCGATGCGCCGATGGTCACTGGTCGTACCGCATACGAGTGAAGTTGCGCATCCGTATCCGCCGACCAGGTGAATCGTTGGACGGGGCATGACGACGCAGAGCAGTGCCCTCGCCCAGTTCGACTTCCAGGGCCACGAGGTCCGTGTGGTCACCGTCGACGGGGAGCCGTGGTGGGTCGCCGCGGATGTCGCCGCGGTGCTCCAGATCGCCCGCGTGCACAGTGCTGTACGCGGGCTCGACGACGACGAAAAGGGTGCGCATACTATGCGCACCCCTGGTGGTGACCAGCAGCTTTCCATCATCAGCGAGTCCGGGCTGTACTCACTGATCCTTCGTTCCAGGAAGCCCGATGCCAAGAGGTTCCGCCGCTGGGTGACCCACGAGGTGCTCCCCGCGATCAGGCGGACCGGCCGCTACCAGGCCGAGGACAACCCGGCGTCGGAGCTCCCTGCCGAGACCGCCGTGATCTTCAGGTCGGTCGCGCGAGCCGGCCTGGAGGCCCTCCTCGCCCTGGCCAGGACCGACCCCCGGGACGCCGCCGCCGTCATCGCCGAGGCGCTGTCCCGGGCGAGTCCGGAGCAGGCATCGGGCGTCCTCGCCGGCCTTCGGGTCGACCACGACGCCGCACCGCCCGCCGTGCCTGCCCAACGGGAGCCCTCGGCCCCCCTCTGGCATCCGCGGATCCCCGAGGCCGCCGTCTCCTTCGGCGCGATGGCCGAGGTCCTCGGCTGCGAGTTCGACCGCCCCGACCTCAGCCGCGACCAGCTCTTCGCGATCGCCCGGGACGCCCGGCTGCTGCAACCGCTGGCGGCACCGTACAGCGGCAACACCCTCGCGGACCCGCGCCTCTCGACGCTCTTCGTGATCCGCCGCATCGCCGGAGCCTCGCACGGCTGGCCCTGCACGCACCACTACCAGCCGCTCGCCCTGCCGCCGGGTCTCATGATCATGCGCCAACTGGTGGCGCAGGACATCGACCGCGGAGTGCTGTAGCGCCGTGTCCGGCGCGGCTCGACCCACTGCCGGAGCGCCCCGGGCTCGCCGATCCCCGGTCCGCGCCCTCCCCTGCGGGGCGCGGACCGGGACTCGGCCGTGCCGTCAGTCCGCCAGCGGCAGGTACACCCGGTTGCCCTTGGCCGCGAACTCGGCGGACATCGCGGCCATGCCGGCCTCCGCCTCGCCGTCCAGGGCCGAGGCGACGGCGGTGGACCCGTCACCGTGTTCGTCGCGGATCTTCTGACTGATCTTCATCGAACAGAACTTCGGCCCGCACATCGAGCAGAAGTGGGCCGTCTTGGCGGGCTCCGCCGGGAGCGTCTCGTCGTGGAAGGCGCGGGCCGTCTCCGGGTCGAGGGCCAGGTTGAACTGGTCCTCCCAGCGGAACTCGAAGCGGGCGTCGGAGAGGGCGTCGTCCCAGTCGCGGGCGCCGGGGTGGCCCTTGGCGAGGTCGGCGGCGTGCGCGGCGATCTTGTAGGTGATCACGCCGGTCTTGACGTCGTCCCGGTTCGGCAGGCCCAGGTGCTCCTTGGGCGTGACGTAGCAGAGCATCGCGGTGCCCCACCAGGCGATCATCGCGGCGCCGATGCCCGAGGTGATGTGGTCGTAGCCGGGTGCGACGTCGGTGGTGAGCGGGCCGAGGGTGTAGAACGGCGCCTCGTCGCAGATCTCCTTCTGGAGATCCATGTTCTCCTTGATCTTGTTCATCGCGACGTGCCCGGGGCCCTCGATCATCACCTGGACGTCGCGCTCGCGGGCGATCCGGCCGAGCTCCCCGAGGGTCTGCAGCTCGGAGAACTGCGCCTCGTCGTTGGCGTCCGCGGTGGAGCCGGGGCGCAGGCCGTCACCGAGCGAGAACGTGACGTCGTAGCCCGCGAGGATGTCGCAGAGCTCCTCGAAGTTGGTGTAGAGGAAGTTCTCCCGGTGGTGCGCCAGGCACCAGGCCGCCATGATCGAGCCGCCGCGCGAGACGATGCCGGTCTTGCGGCGCGCGGTCATCGGCACGTACCGCAGCAGCACGCCGGCGTGCACGGTCATGTAGTCGACGCCCTGCTCGCACTGCTCGATCACGGTGTCGCGGTAGACCTCCCAGCTCAGGTCCTCGGCCTTGCCGTCGACCTTCTCCAGCGCCTGGTAGAGCGGCACCGTGCCGATCGGGACGGGGGAGTTGCGCAGGATCCACTCGCGGGTGGTGTGGATGTTGCGACCGGTGGAGAGGTCCATGACGGTGTCGGCGCCCCAGCGGGTGGCCCAGGTCATCTTCTCCACCTCCTCCTCGATCGAGGAGGTGACCGCCGAGTTGCCGATGTTGGCGTTGATCTTCACCAGGAAGTTGGTGCCGATGATCGCCGGCTCGACCTCGGGGTGGTTCACGTTCAGCGGGATCACCGCGCGGCCGCGGGCCACCTCGGAGCGGACGTACTCCGCCTCCATGCCCTCCCGCAGGGCGATGAACTCCATCTCCGGGGTGATGATCCCGCGCTTCGCGTAGGCGAGCTGGGTGACGGCGGCGGAGCCGCGGCCGCGCAGCGGGCGGCGCGGGCGGCCGGGGAAGACGGCGTCCAGGTTGCGCAGGTCCCCGCCGCGCGGCGAGGTGTGCTTGATCCCGTCGTCCTCCGGGCGGGCCTCCCGGCCGTCGTACTCCTCGACGTCGCCGCGCTGACGGATCCAGGAGTCGCGCAGGGCGGGCAGCCCGCGGCGGACGTCCGGCTCGTAGCCGGGGTCGGTGTACGGGCCGGAGGTGTCGTACAGCGGGACGCTCCCGCCGTTGGTGAGCACCACCTCGCGGTAGGGAACCCGCAGGTCGGGGCGGGATCCCTCGCGGTAGGCCTTGCGCCACGCGGGGGTCGGGTAGCCGGTGGCCGCGCTGCTGACGGTGCTTCCGGACGTGCCGTTCGCCGGATTCCGGACAGACTTCTCCGGTGTTTCGAACATGGTCATCTGACCTTCTACTCCCTACGCCGGCATTACCCGGTCCAGGTTCCTGCGGTCGACGCAGCGGTCGGTACGCGTGGTGCGTGCCGTTCAGCGCCCTCTCAGCCCGGTGCTCCGAGCTCCCGTGTCTACGGACGGTTTTGTCCGCAACAAGACCTCAACACCGTAGCGGGCACTCCGGCGGTGGTCCAGAGGGGGTCCGCGGAGCGGCCGGCGGGCAGACTGGGACCGGACGGAGAGAGGAGCCGCGGTGGTCGGCAGCACGGGACGGGTCACGGGGACGGTCGGCGACGGCCTGGTCGGCGAGGTGATCATCCACGTTCCGGCCCGGCAGGGGTCGGAGGCCTTCCTCGCCCATCCGGCGTTCCCGGGGGAGCGGTTGGCGGTCGGCTCCCGGGTGGTCGTGGTCGAGTACCAGCCGCCACGGACCGTGTACGTAGCACCGGCCTGACCGGCTGATACAGAATCAGGACATCAACTGCTTCCCAACTGATCGGAACAGGCGCAGAATCCTGCTGCCACCGCGTTCCGCGCCACCCTGCACAACCGAGCGCAGCCACGGAACCGGTGTGCCCTGAAGGGGGAATCAGCCGATGCTCATCGGCATCGCAGGGGCGGCCGTCGCCTCGATCTTCATCCTGATCGTGCTGTTCAAGCTCATGTGGCGGGTCGCCGAGCCCAACGAGGCACTGATCATCTCCGGGTCCAGGCACCGCGCCGAGGGAGTCGGCGAGGGCCTGGGGTTCCGGGTCGTCACCGGCCGCGGGACGCTCGTGACCCCGGGCGTCCAGGTCGTCCGCAAGCTGTCGCTGGACCTCAACGAGGCCGACCTCGACGTCGAGTGCGTGACCTCGCAGGGGATCCCGGTGCACGTCAAGGGCGTCGTGATCTTCAAGGTGGGCGACGACACGGTGTCGATCGCCAACGCCGCCCGCCGCTTCCTGGACCAGCAGCAGATGATGGGCCACCGGGTCCACAACGTCTTCGCCGGTCACCTGCGCTCCATCGTCGGCGGGCTGACCGTCGAGGACATGATCCGCGACCGCGAGCGGCTCACCGGGGAGACCCGGGCGGCCTCCGGCACGGAGATGGAGAAGCTGGGTCTGATCATCGACTCGCTGCAGATCCAGGAGATCCTCGACCCGACCGGGTACATCCAGAACCTCGCCGCCCCGCACGCCGCGCGGGTCATGCGGGACGCCCGGATCGCCCAGGCCGAGGCGGACCGCCAGGCCACCGAGGCCGAGCAGGAGGCGTTCGCCCGCAAGGCCGAGGCGACCCGCAACAGCGGCATCCAGCAGGCCGGCTACCAGGCCGAGATGGAGACCGCGACGGCCCGCGCCATGCAGGCCGGACCGCTCGCCCAGGCCGCCGCCCGCCAGGAGGTCGTGGTCCAGGAGACCAAGGTCGCCGAGCTGGAGGCGCACCGCAAGGAGCAGCAGCTCCAGGCGGACGTCCGCAAGCCCGCCGACGCCCGTGCGTACGAGACCCGGACCAAGGCCGACGCCGACCGCGACGCCCGGATCTCGGCCGCCCAGGCGCAGGCCAAGGAGACCGAGCTGAAGGCCGGCGCCGAGGCGAACCGGGTGAAGATCGCGGCACTCGCCGAGGCCGAGGCCACCAAGGCCAGGGGCCTGGCCTCCGCCGAGGCGACCCGCGCCACCGGCCAGGCCGAGGCCGCCTCCGCGGAGGCGAAGGGCCTCGCGGCGGCGGAGGCCGCCCGGGCGCTCGGTCTGGCCGAGGCCGAGGCGATCAAGGCCCGTGCGGCGGCCCTCGCGGAGAACCAGGAGGCCGTGGTCGCGCAGCAACTGGCCGAGAACTGGCCGGAGATCGTCCGGGCCGGCGCGGAGGCCTTCGGCAACGTCGAGCACATGGTGCTGCTCAACGGCGCGGAGGGGATGGGCGAGATGTTCGCCAAGGCGCTGACCATGGGCGGCACCGGCCTCGGCCTGGCCCGCCAGCTGCTGGGGACGATGAACGGCGCGGTGACCGGCCCGGCCGCCGCCGTGGCGAACGGCGCCGCCCCGGCGCCCGCCGACCCGACCGCGCCGGGCGGACCGGCCCGCCCGCGGGCCCAGGCGATCCCCGTCCAGGACGCCTGAGGTCGATCCGTCGACGTCGGCCGGGGCCCGGCCGCGTCGCCCGTCCACCGCGTCGCCCGTCCACCGCGTCGCCCGTCCACCGCTGCGGTGGGCGGGCGACGCCGGTGTCCGGGCTCCCGAACTGAGTACCCGTACTCAAGCCACCGCCGCCGCCCCGAGGGGAACATGAGGACATGGACCTTCCGATAGCGCGGGTCGGCATCACGGCCGTCGGCTCGTACCTGCCCTCCCGTCGGCTGACCTCCCAGCAGCTCCAGGACGAGGTGACCGCCGGACTCCGGCTGCCGGAGCGGATGTTCGAGAAGGCGACCGGCATCGTCACCCGGCACTTCGCGGCCGAGGGCGAGTACGCCTCCACGCTGGCCCTGGGCGCCGCCCGCCGGGCCCTCGACGCCCGGGGCGTCGACCCCCTCGACATCGACCTGCTGCTCTACGCCTCCGCCACCCGCGACGTCTGCGAGCCGGCCACCGCCCACCTCGTCCAGGCCGAACTCGGCTCCCGGGCGCACGCCCTGGACGTCGGCAACGCCTGCAACAGCTTCCTCAACGGGATCGACCTGGCCCGCGCGATGATCCTGGCCGGCCGGGCCCGCCGGGCCCTGGTGGTGACCGGCGAGACGCCCAGCCGGGCCATGCGGCGCGACCCGGGCGGCCTCGCGGACTTCCGGGAGGGGTTCGCCGGCTACACCTTCGGGGACGCCGGGGCCGCGGTGGTCGTCGAACCGGTGGAGCGCGGCGGGATCCTCGACATCGAGACCGAGACCGCCTCCGAGCACTGGGCGGTCGGCGGCATCCCCGGCGGCGGCTCGCGCCACCCGCGCGGCGACGAGTACAGCTACTTCCGCGGCGGCGGCACGGAGTTGCGCGGCGTCTTCGAGAAGATCGGCGGCGACATCCTGACCAGGGTCGCGGCCCGCACCGGTCTCGGCTGGGACGCCTACGCGCGCGTCCTGGTCCACCAGGTGACGGTGCCCTACCTGGAGCGCTTCGTCGAGCTCACCGGCGTGCCGGCCGAGAAGCTCGTCCTCACCGTGCCCGATCTCGGGAACATCGCCAGTGCCACGCTGGGTGTCCAACTGGACCGCGTCCAGCACGAACTGAACCCGGGGGACCGGGTGCTGCTGGTCGGCCTCGGCGGCGGGGTCAGCCTGATGACGATGGTCTGGGAGGCGTCGTGAGCGGCTCCCCCGCCGGCCCGGGCAGCCTCTGGGTGATCGTCCCGGCGTACCAGGAGGAGGCCAGGATCGGGGACACCCTGACCGCCCTCGCCCGGCAGCACGACCGGGACTTCACGCTCCTGGTCGTCGACAACGGATCCACCGACCGGACGGTCGAGCTCGCCCGCGCCTTCGGCGAGCGGGCGCCGTTCCCGGTCCAGGTGCTGATCGAACCGGAGAAGGGCGTCGGCTGCGCCGTCGACACCGGGTTCCGGCACGCCGTCGCCCGGGGCGCCCGGCTGCTGGCCCGCACCGACGCCGACTGCGTCCCGCAGCCCACCTGGACGGCCGCCGCCCGGATCGCGCTGACCGAGGCCCCCGGCCTGGTCTGCGGGCGCATCGTCGCCCGCCCCGACGAGCACGGCCCGCTCGGCCGGGCCGGGTTCCGCCTGCTGGTCGCCACCGCCGCCGCGTTCGGCCGGCTGCGCCCGGCCCACCACCGCCGGCACGGCTACCTCGCGCCCTACCGGATGCACGCGGGCAACAACATGGCCGTCACCGCGGAGCTCTACCTGGCGGTCGGCGGGATGCCCCGGCGCCCGTCCCCGACCGACCGGGCCTTCCTCAACCGGGTCCGCCGGCACACCACCGCGATCAGCCGCTGCCGGGCGATGGTGGTGCACAACTCCACCCGCCGGCTGACCGCGTACGGCGTCCTCAGCACCGCCCGCTGGTACCTGGACCGGGGCAGCGGCCGGCACACCGACGATCCGCGCTGAGGCGCGGACCCGGCCCGTCCGGCAGACCCGGCCCGCACCCCTCGCACCGCCCGCACAGAAAGGACCACCTCCCGTGCTGGAAACCCTCGTCCCGGCACTGCGCGCCGCCGGCACCCGCCCCGCCGTCCTGCGCCGGACCAGGACCGGCGCGGTGCGGGTGCAGGCCCGCGCGGCCGACCTCGCCGACCTCGCCGAGGCGTACGCCGCCGCGCTGCACCGGCGCGGCCTGGCCCCGGGCGACACCCTGGGGGTGGCCGTCCGCCCCGGCCCGCGCGCGCTGGCCGTCCTGCTCGCCGCCCACCACCTGGGCGTACGGATCGCGGTGCTCGACCCGTCCGCCGGCCCCGACGTACTGCGGGCCCGGCTGTCACTGGCCCGGCCGACGCTGATCCTGGCGGACGCCGCCGCGCAGGCGGTGGCCGGCTGGGCCGGGCCGCTCGCCCGGCGGGCCGACCTCGCGCTGCCGCCGCTCGCCGAACTCGGCCCGGTCGCCACCCTCGGGATCCGCTGGCCCGGCTGCGCGCCGCGGCTGCGCCCCGCCCCCGGCGGCCCGCCCCGCGCCGCGGACCCGGGCCCGGAGGCGGACGCCGTCATCGTCTTCACCTCCGGCACCACCTCCAGTCCGCGCGCCGTGGTGCACAGCCGGGCCGGCCTGGCGGCGGGCCTGCGGACCGTCGGCGAGCTGGTCCGCCCGCAGCCGGGCTCGACCGTGCTCGGCGGCACCTTCTTCGTCCTCGCGCCCGCGCTGGCGGCCGGTGCGACGGTCGCCCTGCCGGCCCGCTCACCCGACGGCCTGGCCGACCAACTAGGCCTCCTGGCACCGGCCGAGACGTACCTGACGCCACCACAGCTGCGCGCCGCGCTGGCCGCCGGCGCCCGCTTCTCCGGTCGGGTCTGGACGGGCTCCGCCCCGGCCGGCGCGGAGCTGCTGGGCCGGGTCAAGCAGGCAGGCGCCGCCGAGGCCTGGAGCGTCTACGCGCTGACCGAACTGTTCCCGGCGGCCGCCGTGGAGGAGGCCGAGAAGGCCGCCTACACCGGGGACGGCGACCTGGTCGGCCACCCGCTGCCCGGCGTACGGGCCGCCCTCTCCCCCGCCGGCGAGCTGCTGCTCACCGGGCCCGGCGCGCGCCACCGCTACCTGGGCGAGGAGCCGGACCCGTGGATCCGCACCGGGGACCGCGCCGAGCTCACCGCCGACGGCCGGATCGCGCTCGCCGGCCGCTGCAAGGACATGGTGCTGCGCCGCGCCGAGAACATCTACCCGGGTCTGTACGAGCCGGCCCTGCACCTGCCCGGGGTCGAGCTGGCCGTCCTGGTGGGCGTCCCCGACGGGGAGGGCGACGAGCGCCTGGTCGCGCTGGTCCAGCCCCGCTCCGGCACCGACCCGCGGCGGCTGCGCTCCGCCCTGGAGGCTCCGCTGGCCCGGATGGGCAGCGCCCGGCCGGACGCCGTCCTGTTCGCCGACGTCCCGCTGGCCGGGCGCTCGCGCAAGCCCGACCGCGGCGCCGCGTCCCGGTTCTGCGCCGAGGAGCTGGCCCGGTGACCGCGCCGCTCGTCGGGCCGTACGCCACCCCCCGCAGGGCGCAGCGCACCGCCCGGCGCCGCGACCGCCGGGTCTACCTGCGCAGCCACCCGTTCCTGTTCGCGCTGCTCGCCGCGACCCGCCGCCGCCCGGTCGTCCGGATCGGCCGGACCGTCCTGGTGCACGGCGCCGACGCCTACCGCGAGGTGCTCACCCGCGTCCCGCTGGACCGCACCGCCGAGGGCACCACCGGCGGAGCCGCGGCCCGGCTCACCGACGGCGGGCTGCTCTTCGACCAGGACGGCGCCGACCACCGGGCCGCCCGCCGGAGCCTCGCCGGCGATCTCGGCAGCGGCGCGGTCGCCCGGCTCCGCCCGCTCTGGCAGGGCATCCTGGCCGAGCGGCTGCCCGCCCTGGGCGGCGGTCACGGCGGCCCCGACCGGCACCGTGCGGACGACGGCGACACCATCGATCTGGTCTCACTGGCGAGGGAGTTGGCCGGTGCCACCACCGCCGCGCTGACCGGCTGCAGCGCAGATCCGGGCACCCTCGCGCGCGCCGCCGCCGACGCGGCGGCCACCGCCGCCCGGGACCACCTGCCGGGCCCGCGCCGGCCCGGCACCGCCGCGGCGGCCGGCGCCGCCGCCGCCGAGCTGACCGCGCTGCTCCCCGACAGCCTCGACGCCATGCTCGCCGTCGCCGCCGTCAACACCACCGTGGCCGCCCTCCCGCGCGCCGTCGCCTGGTGCGCCGACGCCGGCCTCTGGGCCGGCCTCACCCCCGCGACGGCGCCCGCGCTCGCCGCCGAACTGCTCCGGCTGACCGCGCCCTCGCCGATCCTGCCCCGGGTCGCGGCAGCCGACGCCACCGTCGCCGGCTGCCCGCTGCGCCGGGGCGACCGGCTGATCCTGGTCGCCCGGCACGCCGCCCGGGCGCAGCACGACACCCCCGCCGACCCGGCCGCGGCCGCCCGGGCCGTGTTCGGCGCCGGACCGCACACCTGCCCGGGAGCCGCCCTGGCCCGCGCCCAGCTCGCCGACGTCCTGCTCGCCCTGGCGCCCTACCGGCCGGTGGTGGTGCGGGCCAGGGTCGACCGCCGCTCGGCCCTGCCCGGCTACGCCGAACTCCTGGTGCGCGGGGGCGCGCCGCGATGCGGATAGCCGTCACCGGCGCGAGCGGGTTCTGCGGCTCGTACGTGGCCCGCGCGGCCGCCGCCCTGGGCGCCGAGGTGCTCTGCCTGGGGCGCCGCCCCGGCCCGCTCGGTCGTCACGTCCCCTGGGACGCCACCGCCGGCCGGCCGGACCTGGCGGGCGCGGACCTGGTGGTGCACTGCGCGGCGGCGGTCGGCGACCCCGCCCCGGGCTCACCCGCCGAGGCGCAGCAGTACGCCGTCAACGTCGGTGGCACCGCGCGGCTGCTCGAAGCGGCGGCCGGCCGCCCGGTGGTGTGGGTCAGCAGCGCCAGCGTCTACGACCCGCGGCTCGACCGCTCGCTGGTCGGCGAGGAGCACCCCACCGGGGGCGGTCACCTGAACGCGTACGGCCGTAGCAAGGCGGCGGGCGAACGGCTCGCGCTGGCGGCCGGGGCGGTGGTGCTGCGCCCGCGCGCGGTGTACGGCCCGGGGGATCCGCACCTGGTGCCGCGGCTGCTGGAGCGGGTGCGCCTGGGCCGGTTGCTGCTGCCCGGCCCGGACGTGGCGCTGAGCCTGACCGCCGTGCAGAACCTCGCCGACGCCTGCCTGGCGGCGGCCGACTGGCCGCCCGGCGCGTACAACATCGCCGACGCCCGGCCGTACCGGCGCGACGAGGCCGTCCGCCAGGTGCTGCGGGCCCACGACCGGGAGGTGCGGATCGGTCACCTGCCCGTCCGGCTGGCCGAGTTCGCGGCCCGCACCCGGCTGCTGCCGGGCCTGACCCCGTACGCCGTCGACCAGTTGGCCCGCAGCGTGGTGCTGGACACCGCCCGTGCCCGCGCCACCGGTTGGCGGCCGCGCCGGGACCTCGAAGCCGTCCTGCGGCAGGAGCGGCGCGAGCGCTCCGGGCGGGGGCGCCCCGGGCCGTAGCGCGACGGCCGTCCGCACCGGGGCGGTCGGGACGACGCGGTCGGGACGACGCCGGCGCGCGGCGGGAACGACGCAGCGCCCGCCCCCGGGAGACGGGGTGCGGGCGCTGCGCGGGCGGGGTCAGCTCTTGGCTGCCTTCTTCACCAGGATCACCACGGCGGCGGCGATGCCGACCACCACCAGGGACTTGACCAGGAACCCGATCAGGGCGCCGACGATGCCGAACACGAACCACAGCAGGTTCCACGCCAGCACCAGCACGACGATCGGGACGACGATGTTGCGCACCCACGAGGGCAGCGACTTCCAGAGCTCAGCCATGTCCGTTCCTTACTCTCCCCTCGGGCCGGCTGCCTGCTGGTGCCGCATCCCGTCTGCTTCGGTACTTCGATCGTACGGGTGCCGATGGACGGGAACGAGGGGCGGCGGCCCGGAGAGAACCCCGAGATCACCCCGAGGCCGAACCCCTACGCCGGACCCCGGGTTCGGCCGCGACCCGGAGCCCGGGCCGCGGCCGGGGGCCACCCGCCGGCGGGGATCAGACCGGCCAGGTCTCGCCGCGCCAGGCGGCGTCCCAGAACATCCACTCGTAGCGCGAGGTGGTGCCGAAGTGCTCGACCACCCGGCGCCGCTCGGCCGGTGAGATCTCCTCGCCGAGCCGGTCGGTGAGCGCCAGCACCCGCCGGACCACCGACTGGAAGGCCTCGTCGCCGTAGGTGGCGATCCAGCGGGCGTACAGCGGGTCGGGGGAGGACTTGGCGAGGAGCTGCTCGCCGACCCGGGCGTAGATCCAGTAGCAGGGCAGCACCGCGGCGACGGCCTCGGCGAAGGAGCCGCCGTAGACGGTCGCCAGCAGGTAGCTGGTGTAGGCCCGGGTGGTGGGCAGCACCGGCTCGGCGGCGGCCTGTTCGGCGCTGTCGCCGAAGGCGTCCATGAACTCGGCGTGCATCCCCTGCTCGGCGGCGAGCGCGCCCACCGCGTCGTCGGCGAACGCCCGGACGTCCTCCTCGCCGGGGGCCTTGGCGGCGCAGACGGCGAGCGCCCGGGCGTAGTCGCGCAGGTAGTGCGAGTCCTGGACGACGAAGTGCCGGAAGGCCGCGCGCGGCAGCGTCCCGTCGGTGAGGCCGCCGAGGAAGGGGTGGTCGAGGATCCTCGCGTAGACGGGCTCGATCGACGCCCAGAGTTCCTCGGTCAGGCTGGCGGCGGCCGGGCCGCCGGCGGGCCGGGCGGCTGCGTTCCGGCCGTCTTCGGTCGGGTTCGCGGTCATGGTGCTGCTCCCTCCCTGTCCCGGACGGGAGGCTCCCCCGTCACGGCCAGGTTCTGGCGGTCGGCGCGGCCACCGGGCCCGGCATCGGCTGCCGTCGGCCCCCAGCGCCCTCTCAGCCCGCTGCCGCGGGCTCCCGCGGTGATCACGGACTGGTCGGGCCCGACCCTACCGGCCCCGCCCGGTCAGTCCTCCGGCGGGGAGAACACCACCAGCACCCGCAGCTCCTCGGTGATGTGGTGGAAGCGGTGCGGCACCCCGGCGGGCACGTACACCACGGTGCCGCGGCCGACGGTGGCGGTCTCGTCCCCCACGGTCAGCTCGGCCCGTCCGCTGACCACCTGGTAGATCTCGTCCTGGGCGTGCGCGGTCTGCGGGTCGGTGTCGCCGGGGGAGAGCGCGTACAGGCCGGCGGACATGTGGCGTTCCTTCAGGAAACGCAGGTACGCGCCCTCGTTGGCGGCGCGTTCCGCGTCGAGCCGGTCCAGCCGGAAGACCTTCATCGGGGCTGCCCTTTCGTCCGCCCCGGGCGCGGCCGGGAGCACGGGTGCTCCGGGCACCCGGCCCGGCGCGTTCGTCATCGGGCATTCAACAGCACCCGCCCTGTTCAGTGCCCTGCCGGTGGGGGCGCGGCACCGAAACCGGGTGCCTCCCGGGCCTAGGTTGACAGCCCCTCGGTCGGGCATCGTAGGTAACAACCTTCGGCCACCAGACAGGACACGTGGTAAACCGTGAAATCCTTCACCATCAAGACCCTCATCAACGCGGCGGCCATCTGGGTCGCCGCCTGGATCGTCACGGGCATCACCCTGTCGGGACAGGACGGCTGGGGGCAGCAGACCCTCACCGTGATCGCGGTGGCCCTGATCTTCGGCGTGGTGAACTGGCTGATCAAGCCGGTGGTGAAGCTGTTCTCACTGCCGCTGTTCGTCCTGACCCTGGGCCTGATCACCTTCGTGATCAACGCCCTGATGCTGCTGCTGACCTCGTGGGCCTCGGACAAGCTCGACCTGGACTTCCACGTGGACGGCTTCTGGCCCGCCCTGCTCGGCGCCCTGATCATCAGCCTGGTCTCCTGGGGCCTCAGCCTGGCCCTCGACAACGACTGACGACGGCCGCCCGTACCGCTCCCGCCCGGCCGGCCAGGCCGGTCGGGCGGGCCGGACGCCGGGGAGGGGCCCTGCAGCGCTTCCCGCGCGCAGGGCCCCTCCCGGTTCACCCGTCCGTACCGCTGCCTCCCCCGGCCGGCGGCGGCCGGCGGCCGGTCTCTCCCGCGGGGCCGTCGCGGCCCGGTCAGCCCGCGTTTTCACACCCCCTGAGGATGTCGGCGAGCTCCGCGTCGAGCTCACCGCCGGTGAGTTCCTCGCCCATCGGCACCAGCCGGTCCGTCCGGCTCAGGAAGGCGATCAGCGGCGGGGCCGAGGCCCGTAGCAACGCGTCGCCCTCGGGGGAGTGCAGCACGATGCAGACGTCGGAGAGCTCCTCCCCGCCGATGGGGTGGATGTGCACATCACCCTCACCCGTCGGTCGGCTGATCCCGTCGAGCAGCAGCTCGCGGGCGAACACCCAGGTCACCGGCTCGTCGCCGGGCAGGTGGAAGGTGAACCGAACCGCGTACGGGTCACTGGGGTCGTAATCGAGATCGACCACGATGCGGAAGGAGAGCTCGTTCGAGACCACGAGGTTCATGACCACGTGGCCCTGGACTGTGCTGTGCATGCGCCAGTACCTCTCGTTCTGCCCGACCGTGCGTGCTGTTGCGCCACCGGCGGCCGGACACTGCGGTTCGCTGTGTAGGAACGGTGCCCCGGGTGGGCGCTCCACCCGCCGGGGACGGCGGGACTCCCCGGCTCTGGAGCCGGGGGTTGGAGTGCGGCTCACGACTCTGTGAAAGTCCTGCCAATTCTGTACTTTCGCCCCGATTCCCCGTTCAAACCTCATCGTCCACGTTTGGGGAGGTAGTGGACAAGGTGTGCTTTTTCAAATGGTGAACGAGCGGGAGCCCGTGGCGGCCCGTTGGGCCGTCCGCGCCGTCAGAGGACGAACGAGGGCGACATCGCACCGACCTTGACCCGGAGCAGCTCGGCGGCGGCCCGCAACCGGTCCGCCTGCTCCAGGGGCAGCGACAGCGCCATGGTGGCGACCACGGCGCCGACGGTGATCGGCACCGCCGCGCAGACGGTGCCGAGCGCGTACTGCTGCCGTTCGATCACCGGCTCGGCCGGCCCGACCGCGGCGAGCACCCGCAGGACGGCGGACTCCCGCACGACGGTCGACGGGGTCAGCCCGACCGGCGGGTGGCGCAGCAGGTGGTCCCGCCGGTCCGCCTCGGAGAGCTGGCCGAGCAGGCACTGGCCGATCGCGTGGGCGTGGGCGGTGGACCGCAGGTCCGCCCAGACCTCCACGGCCGGCTGGCTCGGCCCCGAGGCGATGTCCACCACCCGGACCTCGCCCTCCTCGTAGACCGCGAGGTAGACGGCGGCCCCCAGCTCGTCCCGGAGCCGCTCCATCCGGGTGCGCAGGTCGCTGCGGCCGGACTGCAGGTCGTCGGCCCGGCTGATGCCCCCGACCGAGTGGCCGTAGTAGAACTTCCCGTCCGCCCGGCGGAGGTAGCCCTCGTGGGTGAGGGTGCGGAGCAGGTGGTAGGTGGTGCCCAGCGGGAGCCCGGCGGCGCGGGCGAGCTGCTTGGCGGTGGCCCCCTGGAGGAAGCCGCCGACCGCCTCCAGGAGTCGTAACGCCCGCTGCACCGAGGCGATCAACGTGGGCTGCCCGTCCTTCTTCCCCGCGGGCCTGGTCGTGGGCGACCTCGCCGTCCGACCGATTCGAACGGTGTTCGATGTTTCCGTGATCCGATCCATGGCCAACCCCAGCCCCCAGCCCGAGTCATTGCACAGGAGGGCATACGGAGCGCGTCACTCCGCTTCGCCCAGCAGTCGCTCATTGCAGCACAGGGCGAGCCCCGTCGCAATGACGGTCGTCCGTATCACCGGCAAAAAGCCTTCGAATCGAAGCCAAGATGCTTGATTGGGTTGGATGTCACGATGAATCCCGACTCAAATCCTTCACATCCAAGATCCACTGGCTGCTGTTCCCTCTGCCCGAACGGACGCACCCGGGCCCGGCCGCGTTTGGCCCGGCCCCGCCTGCGGCAGACTCCCGCACAACGCTCCAGCCCCGGAGGTGGCCATGGCCAACCCGCCGCGCCCCGTCGTCAAACGCACCGCGCGGGCCATCCTGCTGGAACTCGACCCGGACGAGGCGCACGCTCCCGCCTCCATCGTGCTGATCAAGCGCACCCGGCCCGGCAGCCGTCCCTACTGGATCACCCCCGGCGGCGGCGTGGAGCCCGAGGACCGCACGGTGGTCGAGGCGCTCCACCGCGAGGTGGACGAGGAGCTCGGCGGCAAGGTCGTGGACGTCGTCCCGGCCTTCGTCGACACCATCAGCCACACCCACCACGACGACGGCACGCCGGCCCACCCGCACGGCGTCAAGGTCCAGCACTTCTTCGTCTGCCGGCTGGCCGCCATGGACCCCTCGCGCCGGCACGGCCCCGAGGTGGACGAACCGCAGGGGGAGTACGAGATCGTCCGGCTGCCCTTCACCCGCGAGGGCGTCACCTCGGTCAACGTCGTCCCGCCGAGCCTGCGCGCCTACCTCGCCGCCAACATCGAGGGCGTCCGCGCGATGCTCGCCCCCGACCTGGGCTGACCGCGCCCGCCGGGAGTCGTCGGGCCCGGCCTACGCCGCGGCGAGGTCGCCCACCAGGTCGTGCCGGATCCGCCCGGGCGCCACGCCGGCCCGCAGCAGTATCCCGACCGAACGGCGCACCATCGCCGGCGGCCCGCTGACGTACGCCTCCCGGCCGGCCCACGGGCCGAAACGGGCCGCCACGTCGGGCAGCTCGCCCGACAGCGCGGAATCCGGCCCGGCCATCCCGCCGGAACCCGACAGCACCGGGTGCACCGACAGCCACGGATGCCGCTGCGCGAGCCCGCGCAGCACCTCCAACCCGTACAGCTCCGCCTCCTGGCGGGCGCCGTAGAAGACCTCCACCGAGCGGCCGGCCGCGCCGTGCTCGGCGACCTCCTCCACCAGGGCGCAGACCGGCGCGATACCGGTGCCGCCGCCCAGGCACAGCAGGTCGGCGCCCGCCGCGTGGTCGAGCACCATCGAGCCGGCCGGCGGGCCGAGCCGGAGCACGTCCCCGGGAGCCGCCCGGCGGACCAGGGCGTTGCTGACCCAGCCGGCCTGCACGGCCTTGACGTGGAAGGTCAGCAGACCGTCCGGCCGCGGCGCCGAGGCGAACGAGAAGTGCCGCCAGACCCGGGGCCACCAGGGCGTCTCCAGGGTGGTGTACTGCCCGGCCCGGTACGGGTAGGGCTGGTCGGGGCGGACGGTGACCACCGCGATGTCGCGGGTGCGCTGCTGGTGCGAGACCACCTCGGCCTGCCACCAGGGCGGCGAGGTCCGGGCCGCGCCCTCGGCCGCCTCGATCATGATGCCGGAGATCAGCCGGTAGGCCCGCCGCCAGGCGAGTTCGGTCGCGGCGTCCCAGCGGCTGCCGGCGTACCGGGCCAGGGCCGCCACCAGGCACTCGCCCACCGGGCCGTAGTGGCCGCCGAGCGTGCCGTACTTGCGGTGCCCCCGGCCCAGCGCCGTCAGGTACTCGGTGAGCCCGGCCGGGTCGTGCGCGCTGCGGGCGGCCTGCAGCAGGGCCCGGAACAGCCGGTCGCGCTGGACGTCCATGGCCGCCGGGAAGAGCGCCCGGACCTCGGGGTGGTGCAGGAAGATCAGCGCGTAGAAGTGCGCGGTGGCGCGGTCCGCGACCGGTTCGACCACCGCCAGGGTGTCCCGGATCAGCTCGATGTCGTGGACGGTCGGCGGCTGCTCGGCCGGATCCGCCGCACGGACGACGCCGGCTCCCGGATCCGCCGCCGGCTGTGCCGCTGCCTGCGGCGCGGGCTCCGGGCCGCCGCCCTCCAGGGTCCGAACCGCCCAGGCGCGGCTCCAGGAGTCCCCCGGGCCGGCCCAGTTGAGGCCCGGCGCGTCGGTGAACAGCGGCGCGACGGAGGTGCTCCCGACCGGTGCGCCGCCGGGGAGGGCCGGCGGCATCCGGGGCGCGGCGGGGATCGACGGCGGCACGGTCGGCCGGGCCGGGATCGGCGGCCCGGGCACGGAGGCGGGTTCGGCCTCCGCCTCCGCCCGCTCGGCCGGCTCCGCCGCCGATCGGGTCTCCGTCCCGGCCTCCCCGGCGACCGCGCCCGCGTCGCCGGCCGCGCCGCTCGTCGTCGGCGCGTCGGAGGCCGGGGCGGGCCCGGCCGGTGGGAGCGGGGGCAGTCCGGGCACCGCGGTGGCCGCGGCCGATCCGTGCCTGGCCCGGACCAGGAGCGCTCTGGGTGACTTCACCGCAACTTGACGAGTACTCAAGAGAATCGTTTCGCCTCCGGCCGACCCTGCAACCACCTGGCTTGTCCCTGCTGAAGCCTTGGTAGCGTGGCACGCCCGAACAGCTCATCCGACAACTCGCGCGAAGCCCGGACAGACGGGGCGCCGGCGCGCTACGCTCCCCCGACCTATGGCCGTCGCCTTGCGTGGCGGGTCCAGCACGCAAGGCGACGAGCGCGGGCCAGGGCCGGTCTCAGAGCTGGCGCATCAGCATGCCCGGCTGCTCGACGCAGTCCGCGACGAACCGCAGGAACCCGCCCGCCGTACCGCCGTCGCAGACCCGGTGGTCGAAGGTGAAGGACAGCTGGGTCACCCGCCGGACCGCCAACTCCCCCTGGTGCACCCAGGGCTTGGCGACGATCCGGCCGACCCCGAGCATCGCCGCCTCGGGGTGGTTGATCAGCGGGGTCGAGCCGTCCACACCGAAGACGCCGTAGTTGTTGAGCGTGAACGTTCCGCCGGTGAGCTCCGCCGGGGTGAGCGATCCGGCCCGCGCCGACTCCGTCAACCTGGCCAGTTCCGCGCCGAGTCGGACGGTGTTGAGCAGGTGCGCGTCCCGGACCACCGGGACGACCAGACCGCGCTCGCTCTGCGCCGCGAAGCCCAGGTGCACGGCGGTGTGCCGCCGCAGTGCCACCGGGGCGCCGGCGGCGTCGCACTCCACGCTCGCGTTCAGCTCGGGGAACCGGGCCAGCGCGGCGGTGGAGATCCGGGCGAGCAGCGCCAGCAGTCCGATCCTCGGACCACCCGAACCGTTCAACTGCTCGCGCAGCGCGAGAAGTTCGGTGGCGTCGGCGTCCACCCAGCAGGTCGCGGCGGGAATCTCCCGATGGCTGAGGGTCAGCTTCTCGGCGATCGTCCGGCGCAGGCCGCGCAGCGGCACGGCGCCCTCGGCGGCGGTGGCCGCCGGTCGCGTCGCACCAGCCGCGACGGCGGCCACCGCGCGGTCCACGTCGGCCCGCAGGATCAGCCCCTCGGGGCCGCTCCCGGTGAGCCCGGCCAGGTCGATGCCGTGCTCACGGGCACTGCGCCGGACCAGCGGGGAGATCACCGCGACCACCGCCGGAGGCCGCACCGCGGCCACCGGGGCGGCGGCCGCCCGCGCGGGAGCCGCGCCCGCCGGGGCGCCGCCGGGCCGGACTCGGCCACGCCGGGCACCCCGGCCGCCCTCCGACGTCCCGTACCCCACCAGCACGTTGCCGGAGCCGGAGGCCGCCGGCTCCGAATCGGACCGTACGGAGTCCAACAGCGCCGAGGAGCCGTCCGCCGGGGACACCGCGACCGTCACCAGCGCCGCGCCGACCGGCACCTCCTCCCCCGGCTCGCCGTACCGCGCGGTGACCACCCCGCCGTACGGGCAGGGCACCTCGACCACGGCCTTCGCCGTCTCCACCTCCACCACCGGCTGGTCGACCGCGATCACCTCGCCGACCTCGACCATCCAGCGGACCACCTCCGCCCCGGTGAGCCCCTCACCGAGGTCGGGCAGCGTGAACTCGCGCACGACGGGCATCATCCTCAGTCCTCCCACTGCAGCCGGGCCACGGCGTCCAGGATCCGGTCCACCCCGGGGAGGTGGTGGTGCTCCAGCATCGGCGGCGGGTACGGGATGTCGAACCCGGTCACCCGCAGGACGGGCGCCGCCAGGTGGTGGAAGCAGCGCTCGGTCACCCGCGCCGCGATCTCCGCGCCCGTCCCGCCGAAGCCGCTCGCCTCGTGCACGACGACCGCCCGGCCCAGCGAGCGCACCACCCGGCAGACCGTCTCGTCGTCGAAGGGCACCAGGGTGCGCAGGTCCAGTACCGCGAGGTCCCAGCCCTCGGCCTTCGCCGCCTCGGCCGCCTCCAGGCAGACCGGCAGCGAGGGGCCGTAGGTGATCAGGACGGCGGACCGACCGGTCCGCCGCAGCACGGCCCGCCCGATCGGCTCGACCGGGGCGGTCGGGTCCAGGCCGTCCTTGCCCCAGTAGAGCCGCTTGGGCTCCAGGAAGACCACCGGATCGTCCGAGGCGATCGCGGCCCGCAGCAGGCCGTAGGCGTCGCCGACGGTCGCCGGCGTGACCACGTGCAGGCCGGGGGTCTGGACGTAGTACGCCTCGGAGGAGTCGCTGTGGTGCTCGACCCCGCCGATGCCGCCGCCGTACGGGATCCGGATGGTGATCGGCAGCGGCAGCTTGCCGGCCGTGCGGTTGCGCATCTTCGCGACGTGCGAGACGAGCTGCTCCATCGCCGGGTACGCGAACGCGTCGAACTGCATCTCGACCACCGGGCGCAGCCCGTACATCGCCATGCCGACGGCCGTCCCGAGGATGCCGGCCTCGGCGAGCGGGGTGTCCAGGCAGCGGTCCGAGCCGAACTCGGCGGTCAGGCCGTCGGTGATGCGGAAGACGCCGCCGAGCGCGCCGACGTCCTCGCCGAGCAGGTGCACGGCCGGGTCCTCGCGCATGGCGTCGCGCAGGGCCGAGTTGAGCGCCTGCGCCATGGTGCTCGTCCGAGCGGGGGTGGCTGTGCTCATCGGTGCTGCACCTCGGCCTCGGCGGCCAGCTCGGCGGCGAGTTCGGCGGCCAGCTGGGCCGCCTGCTCGCGCAGTTGCGGGGTGGGCTCGGCGTAGACGTGGGCGAAGAGCGACATCGGGTCGAGCTCGGCGTCGCTGTGGAACTCGGCCCGCATCCGGGCCGCCAGCGCCTCCGCCTCCTCGGCGGCCTGCCGGACGAGCTGCTCGTCCAGCAGCCCGGCCTCGCGCAGGTGCCGCTCCATCAGCAGGACGGGGTCGTGCTCCCGCCAGGCCGCCACCTCGTCGTCCTCCCGGTACCGGGTGGCGTCGTCGGCGTTGGTGTGCGCCTCCAGCCGGTAGGTGAGCGCCTCGACCAGGGTCGGACCGCCGCCGGAGCGGGCGCGCTCCACGGCCTCGCTCAGCACCGAGTGGACGGCGGGCGCGTCGTTGCCGTCCACCAGCCGGCCGGGCATGCCGTAGCCGACGGCCTTGTGGGCCAGGCTGGGCGCGGCGGACTGCCGGGTCAGCGGAACCGAGATCGCGTACCCGTTGTTCTGGACCAGGAAGACCACCGGGGCCTGCAGCACGGCGGCGAAGTTCAGGGCCTCGTGGAAGTCGCCCTCGCTGGTGCCGCCGTCGCCGAGCAGCGCCAGCGCCACCACCGGCTCGCCCTTGAGCCGGGCGGCGTGGGCCAGGCCCACGGCGTGCGGCGCCTGGGTGGCCAGCGGGGTGCAGAGCGGCGCGGTGCGCACCGCGCGCGGGTCGTAGCCGGTGTGCGCGTTGCCGCGCAGCAGGGTGAGCGCCTCCAGCGGGTCGACCCCGCGGGACACCACGGCCAGGGTGTCGCGGTAGCTCGGGAACAGCCAGTCGCCGGCGCCAAGCGCCATCGCCGCCGCGACCTGACAGGCCTCCTGGCCGGTCGAGGCCGGGTAGACGGCCAGCCGGCCCTGCTTGGTGAGCACGGTGGCCTGCTGGTTGTAGCGGCGGCCGACGACCAGCCGGCGGTACAGCTCGCGCAGCAGCGCCGGGTCGTGCTTCTCCAGGGCGGGGGTGCCGAGCACCCGTACCGGGGAGGCGTCCGGGAGCAGCGGCGCAGGGTCGGTGCGCGGGGCGGTGGCCCCGGGCAGCCAGCCCGGCACGGACGTGTGGTGTCTGTGATCGAGAACGGTCATCTCGGGCACCTCCAAGGGGTGGGGGAGGGGCTGCGGGAGGCAGCGGGTGGTGCCGTGGTGCTCGGGACCGCGACGACGGCACCCTCCGCCCCGGGTCGGGCTGGAAGGCGCCGGCAGCGGGTTCCTCCCTACCGATTGTTCGGTTGTCTGGTCATTCTGACCACAGCTGCGCCAAGGTGGTGGACAATCGGCCGCAACAGCGGTCGACTGGAGGCAGCACGTCCACGACCGAGGGGTGGGGGGCCATGTCCGCTGAACAGATGTCCAGAGCCAAGGAGCCGGCCCCCGCGCTGGACCGGGTCGACAGGTCCATCCTGCGCCTGCTCCAGCAGGACGGCAGGGCGTCGATACGCTCGGTGGCCGAGCGGGTGCACGTCTCCCGGGCGAACGCCTACGCCCGGATCTCCCGGATGGTCGACGACGGCGTCATCCGCGGCTTCACCGCCCGGGTCGACCACGAGCGGGCCGGCCAGGGCGCCTCCGCCTACATCACGCTGAAGATCGTCCAGAACTCCTGGCGGACGGTCCGCGAACAGCTCCTGGAACTGCCCGGGGTGGCCCACATCGCCCTGGTCGGCGGCGAGTTCGACGTCCTGTTGCTGGTCCACACGGCCGACAACCGGGCCCTGCGGGAGCTGGTGCTCGGCCGCATCCAGTCGATTCCCCAGGTCCTGGCCACCCAGACCCTGATCGTCTTCGAGGAGACCGACCAGGTGCCGCCTGACTGATCTTGTGCGCCCGCCCCACAGGCCCGTGACCTACGGAAGAACCGCCCCGCGTACGGGCAAGCCCTCGGCGCCGTGACCTGCGGGAGGCGAGCGAGCCTGGATCAGACGGCCCGCAGGCCGTCGAAGGCGAGGCGGACGACCGTGTCGGCGACGCCGTCGGCGGCCTTGGCGCCCGGGCGGTACCACTCCACGATCGAGTTGATCATGCCGAAGAGCAGCCGGGTGGCCAGCCGCGGGTCGACGTCGGAGCGCAGCGCGCCGTCGGCGACGGCGGCGCGGACCAGTTCGGCGACCCGGTGGTCGAACTCGCGGCGGCGCTCCAGCGCCCACTGCTCGGTGGCGGTGTTGCCGCGCACCCGCAGCAGCAGCGTCACGTAGGGGAGTTCGGCCAGCAGCACCTCGGTGGTGCGCCGCACCACGTACTCCAGCCGGTGCACGGCCGGGCCCCGGGTGGCGCCGGGTTCGGCGAGGGTGCCGAAGAGGCCGTCCAGGGCCCGCCCGACGGCGAGCCGCAGCAGCTCCTCCTTGCCCCGCACGTGGTGGTAGATGGAGGACTTGGAGATCCCGGCGGCCCGGGAGAGGTCCTCCATCGAGGTGCCGTCGTAGCCCCGCTCGTTGAACACGTCGACGGTCACCGCGAGCAGCGACTCCACGGTGTAGGCGGTGCGGGTGGTGTGATCGGCCATCCTCCGAGTATCCCCGGCGGCCGGACGCGCGGTCAGGCCGGGGGCAGGTGCCCGGCCTCGGGCCGGCCGGAGGGCACCCGGGCCTCGGCGCCGGACCCGCCGCCCGCCGCCGCCGGCCGGCTCGCCGCCTCGGGGGCCGCCGCGGAGCCGCCGGTGTCGCGGGCGACGAAGTAGGTGGGCCGCTGCTGGACGGCGGTGTAGATCCGCCCGACGTACTCGCCGAGCAGGCCGAAGCAGATCAGCTGGACGCCGCCGAGGAAGAGCATGGCGGTGAACAGCGAGGTCCAGCCGGGCACGGTGTTGCCGAGCGCGTAGGCCGCCAGGGTGAAGACCAGCATGGCCAGGCAGGTGAAGAAGCTGATGATGCCGAGCCAGGTGGCGATCCGCAGCGGGGCCGCCGAGAAGCTGGTGATGCTGGTGATCGCGAGGCCGACCATCTTGCGCAGCGGGTACTTGGTCTCGCCGGCGGCGCGCTCGTCGCGGTGGTAGGTGACCTGGCCGCTGGGGAAGCCGAGCCAGGGCACCAGCAGCCGGTAGACCTGCTGCTGGTCGGGCAGGGTCTTGAGGGCGTCCACCGCCTCGCGGCTGAGCAGCCGGAAGTCGCCGGCCTGGGCGGGCACGCTCTTGCCGACGAGCCGGCGGATCAGCCAGTAGTAGGCGCCGGCCGTCCAGCGCTTGAAGCCGGTGTCGGTGGAGCGGTCGGAGCGGATGCCGTAGACGATGTCCAGGCCCTGGGCCTTCGCGAGGTCCAGCATCTCGGGGATCTTCTCCGGCGGGTCCTGGAGGTCCGCGTCGATGCTCGCCACGTACGCGCCGCGGGCGTTGTGGAGTCCGGCGGTGAGCGCCGCCTGGTGGCCGGAGTTGCGGCGCAGCGCGACGACCCGCAGTTGCGGCCACTGGGCCCGGAAGTCCTCCAGCCGGGCGGCGGTCTTGTCGGTGCTGCCGTCGTCGACCGCGACCACCTCGTAGCCGACGCCGGTGCCGTCCAGGACCGGCCTGAGCCGGTCGACCAGGGCCGGCAGGACGTCCTCCTCGTTGTACATGGGGATGACGACGGAGAGCTCGGTGCGATCGTGGTGCACAGCGGTCATCGGTTGTCCTGGCCCATGGGAGGAGGGGGTGAGCGGCGGGTGTCGCGAACGGGTCAGGGAGTGCCGTCCACGCCCATACCGTAGACTGCGCCGATGCCGAGTGGGAGCTTTGCGGTCCGACAACTGTCGATCGGTACAGACCAATTTTCTCCGCGGCTGACCGTTTGGCAGGGTTTTCCGACTCCTCGAACCAGGGTTCCGTGACCGATGCCGTTCGATGCCGATCATGACGCCACCGCGCCGCCACCGGCCGTGCGCCGACCGCGGGCCGTGCGCCAGCTGCCCGTCTTCGCCGTGGTCGGCGCGGTCTCCACGATCGCCTATCTGGGCCTGTACGTGGCCCTGAGCCCCCTCGTCGGCGACCGGACCGCCAACTTCACCGCGCTGCTCGTCACCGCCGTCGCCAACACCGCCGCGAACCGCCGCTTCACCTTCAAGGTGCGCGGGGCGGCCGGGGCGGCCCGGCAGCAGGTGCAGGGGCTGGTGGCGTTCGTGGCCGGGCTGGTGCTCAGTGACGGCGCGCTGGAGCTGGTCGCGCGGGCCGCGCCGGAGGCGTCCTCGCTGGTCAAGGTGAGTGCCCTGGTCGCCGCCAACGCCGCGGCGACGCTGCTGCGCTTCGTGCTGCTGCGACTGTGGGTGTTCCGAGAGCCGGCCGACCGGTGAAGCTCCGGGACCAGGTCTGGACCAGTGTCCTAGACTCGGCGCACCATCGTCCGCGGCAGGGTGGGATCAGGTCTTGATGAACGCAGAGAAGGCAGTGGCCACCGGCGTGCCCGAACAGCGCGAGGGCGAGCCGACGGCGGAGGCCGACGGCCTGCGCGCGAGGGCGACCCGGCTGGCGGTCCGCTACGGACCGGCCGTCTGGTGCTACACGGTGCTGAAGCTGGTCGGCTTCACCGTGTTCATGCGCATGCTCCAGTTCGCCGGCGACTACACCAAGAAGGACGCGCGCTTCGGCGGCGGCGCCCAGCCGTGGGACGTCCTGGCCTCCTGGGACGGCTGGTGGTACCGGCAGGTCGCCGAGTTCGGCTACCACCCGCAGCTGATCCACGTCCCGGGAGCGGTCGGCGGCTTCACCATCGAGCAGAACTCGGCCGCCTTCTTCCCGCTCTACCCGGGCCTGATGCGGCTGGTCTCCGAGTGCACCGGCCTCGGCCTGTACGGCGGCGGGATGCTGGTCTCGGTGGTCGCCTCGCTGTTCGCCGCGGCCGGCATCTTCGCGGTCGGCGAGCGGCTGGCCGGTACCCGCGCCGGGGTGATCGGGGCCGGCCTGTGGGCCGTCATCCCGGGCTCGGGCGCCGAGTGGGCGATCTACTCCGACTCCACCTTCGTGGCGCTCGCCGCCTGGTCCTGCTACCTGGTGATGACCCGTCGCTGGATCGCGGCCGGCGTCGTCACCCTGGTCGCCGGGCTCAACCGGCCGACCGCCGCGGCGCTGATCGCGGCCGTCGGCATCGCGGCGCTGATCGACCTGTACCGCCGGGAGAGCGGCGTGCTGCGCCCGGTGACGGCGATGCTGCTCGCACCGCTGGGCCTGCTCGGCTACGTCGGCTGGGTGGGCTGGCGGATGGGCGACTGGGGCGGCTACTTCAAGCTCCAGCGCGAGGCCTGGCTGCACTACTTCGACTACGGCCTGAGCACCTGGAACTCCATGCGCGGGGTGATGCTCGGCCGCTACGACTACCCGTTCGCCTACCCGATCCCGGACATGCTGGCCGTGCTGATCGTGCTGGCCCTGCCGATCCTGATCGTGCTGATGCTGCGGCTGCGCCCGCCGGTGGTCCTGGTCGTCTACACCCTGGTCACGCTGGTGACGGTGCTCGGCAGCGCGCAGATCTTCGGCAACGTCTCGCGCTACCTGCTGCCGGTCTTCCCGCTGTTCGTGCCGCTGGCCATCGCGCTGCGCAAGCTGAGCTGGCCGGTCCTGGCGACGGTGCTGGGCTCGGCGGCGATCGCCTCGGGCTGGTTCGCCGGGTACATCCTGTTCGAGCTCGGCGTCCCGTAGCCGGGCCCGCCCCCGCACACCGCCACGCCCCGGCCGGACATCCGGCCGGGGCGTCGTCGTGTCCCCGGGGTCCGGGCGTGTCGGCCGGGTGCGGGGGTCCGCCCGCGGAAAGGCGCCCGCCGAACCCCTTGAGCCGACCGATCGTTCGGTTACTCTGTGACGTGTCCCGTCCGCCTCCTCCGAGGAGCGCACCAATGGCTGCTGCGGTCACCCACCCCCTCGTCGCCGAACTCGTCGAACGCCACCAGGACACCCTGAACCGGGCGCTCACCGCCATCACCGAACGCGACTACTGGTCGCCGTACCCCGAGTTCCCCAAGGCCTACGGCGAGAGCGGCGCCGCGGACGGCAAGGCCGCCTTCGACGCCCTGCTCGGCGCCCCCTTCACCATCGAGGGCCAGCCCACCGACGGCGACCCGGTCGGCGGCGAGGCCTCCCCGTACGGCGTCGAGCTGGGCATCAGCTACCCGCACTCCGGCCCGGACCCGCTGATCGCCGCCCTGGAGGCGGCCCGCCCCGGCTGGGCGGCGGCCGGCCCGGCCGCCCGCGCGGCGCTCTGCCTGGAGATCCTGGCCCGGATCAACACCCGCTCGCACGAGTTCGCGCAGGCCGTGATGCACACCACCGGCCAGGCGTACGGCATGGCCTTCCAGGCCGGCGGCCCGCACGCCCAGGACCGCGGCCTGGAGGCCGTCGCGTACGCCTACGCCGAGCAGACCAGGCTCCCGCTGCGGGCGAGCTGGACCAAGCCGCAGGGCAAGCGCGAGCCGCTGGCGATGACCAAGGAGTTCACCGTCGTCCCGCGCGGCGTCGCGCTGCTGATCGGCTGCAACACCTTCCCCACCTGGAACGGCTACCCGGGCCTGTTCGCCTCGCTGGCCACCGGCAACCCCGTCCTGGTCAAGCCGCACCCGCGCGCCGTGCTGCCGCTGGCGCTGACCGTACGGATCGCCCGCGAGGTGCTCGCCGAGGCCGGCTTCGACCCCAACCTGGTCTGCCTGGCCGCCGAGCACGAGGGCTCCGCGCTCGCCAAGGTGCTGGCGGTGCGCCCCGAGGTGAAGCTGATCGACTACACCGGCTCCACCGAGTTCGGCGACTGGCTGGAGGAGAACGCCCGGCAGGCCCAGGTCTACACCGAGAAGGCCGGCGTCAACACGGTGGTGCTCGACTCCACCGACGACTACCGGGGCATGCTGGCCAACCTGGCCTTCTCGCTGTCGCTCTACAGCGGCCAGATGTGCACCACCCCGCAGAACCTGCTCATCCCGCGCACCGGCATGCGCACCGACCAGGGCGACAAGTCCTACGACGAGGTGGTCGCCGACCTCGCGGGCGCCGTCGAGGGCCTGCTCTCCGACGACGCCCGGGCCGCCGCCGTGCTCGGCGCCGTGGTCAACCCCGGGGTGCTCCAGCGCACCGTGCAGGCCGCCGCCGGCGAGTACGGCGAGCTGGCCCTCGCCCCCCGCGTGGTCACCTCCCCCGACTTCCCGGCCGCCACCGTCCGCACCCCCGCCCTGGTCAAGGCCGACGCCGACAAGCCGGACGACCGGGCGGCCTTCCTGGCCGAGTGCTTCGGCCCGGTCTCCTTCGCCGTCGCCGTCGAGTCCGCCGAGGCCGCCGTCGAGCTGCTCCGCCGCACCGTGCGCGAGCAGGGCGCCATGACGGCGGCCGGCTACACCGTCGACCCGCAGATCGAGGCCGCCCTGGTCGAGGCCGCGCTGGACGCCGGCGTCTCGCTGTCGCTGAACCTCACCGGCGGGGTCTACGCCAACCAGACCGCCGCCTTCTCCGACCTGCACGGCACCGGCGCCAACCCGGCCGCCAACTCGGCGTACTGCGACGCGGCCTTCGTCGCCAACCGGTTCCGCACGGTCGAGGTCCGCCGGCACGTCTGACCCGCCCTCACCCCCTTCGGCCCCGGGCGCCGCGCCCGGGGCCGAAGACCCAGACCCGCAGCAGCACGAACCGCACCACGGTGGCCAGCGCGTTCGCCACCACCAGCGCGGTCAGCTCCGCACCGTGCCCGGCCTGCGGCCGCGCCAGCCCGAGCAGCGCGATCGCGCCGCTGCTCAGGCCGAGCCCGATCAGGAACGCGATCCCGCCCTCCACCTGGTGCTTCAGGGCGTCCCGCGAGCCGGTCACACCGAAGGTGAAGCGCCGGTTGAGGGCGGTGTTCGCCACCGCCGTGACCATCAGCGCCAGGGCGTTGGCCGGCAGCGCGGGCACCAACTGACGCAGCCCCAGGTAGAGCAGCACGTAGGCCGCGGTGGAGAGCGTGCCGACCACCGCGAAGCTGGCCAGCTGCCAGCCGAGGCCCGGGGCCAGCCGGGCCTGCTGCACCCGCGGCGGCACCGGCAGCCGGGTCGCGCCGGACAGCGATCGGCGCGCGACCCGCGCCATCCCCCGCAGGTCGTCCAGGACCGTCCGGACGATGTCCACCCGGCTGTCCGGGTCGTCCACCCAGTCCACCGGCACCTCGTGGATCCGCAGGCCGGAGCGTTCGGCCAGCAGCAGCAGTTCGGTGTCGAAGAACCAGGCGTTGTCCTCCACCTCGGACAGCAGCCGCTGCACCACGTCCGTCCTGGCCGCCTTGAACCCGCACTGCGCGTCCGAGAACTTCGCCGCCATGGTGGCCCGCAGCAGCACGTTGTAGGTGCGCGAGATGAACTCCCGCTTGGGCCCGCGCACCACCGCCGAGCCACGGTGCAGCCGGCTGCCGATCGCCAGGTCGCTGTGCCCCGACAGCAGCGGCGCGACCAGCGGCAGGAAGGCCTCCAGCCCGGTGGACAGGTCGACGTCCATGTACGCCACCACGTCCGCGTCACTGTCGCCCCAGACCTGCCGCAGCGCCCGGCCGCGGCCCTTCAGATCCAGGTGCACCGCTCTGACCTGCGGGATCTCGGCCGCCAGCGCGGTGGCCACGGCCCAGGTGCCGTCGATGCTGGCGTTGTCGGCGACGGTGATCCGGTAGTCGTAGGGAAAGGTCTCGTCGAGGTAGGCGTGCAGCCGGCGCACGCACCGCTCCAGCACGTGCTCCTCGTTGTAGACCGGCACGACCACCTCGACGAGCCTGGTCCCGACCCGCGACGGCGCGCCGCCGCGCGGGCCGCCGGAGGGAATTGCGCCGGCGCGCGCCGGGGCGGCGTCCCGGTCGGTCTCGAATGGTGCGGACTGAGTCATGATTCAGAGATTCACAGGCTCCGATGGGCCCGCGATGATGGGAGGCTGAGAGCGCGCTGAGAACCCGCTCCCACCCTCGCCCCCCATCGGGAGATGACATATGACCGAGAAGCAGCTCAGCACCGATGTCGTGGTGGTAGGAGCCGGACCGACCGGACTCCTGCTGGCCGGTGATCTGGCCACCGCGGGGGTGCGGGTGACGGTGCTGGAGAAGCGCGGCGGCGAGTCCAACCTCACCCGGGCGTTCGCCGTGCACGCCCGCACCCTGGAGCAGCTGGACGCCCGCGGCCTGGCCGACGACCTGATCGCCACCGGCACCGCGCTCTCCTCGCTGCGTCTCTTCGGCCGGCTGCGGATCGAGCTCGGCGCGCTGCCGACCCGCTTCCCGTTCGTCCTGATCACCCCGCAGTCCAACACCGAGCGGCTGCTCCAGGAGCGGGCCCTGAAGGCCGGCGCGACGATCCTGCGCGGCGTCGAGGTGACCGGGCTGCGGCAGGACGCCGAGCAGGTGCGGATCGAGACGGTCGAGAACGGCGCGACCGCCGTCCACCGGGCCCGCTACGCGGTCGGCGCCGACGGGGTGCACAGCACCGTGCGCGACCTGCTGGGCATCCCGTTCCCCGGCGAGTCCGTGGTGAACTCCGTCCTGCTGGCGGACGTCCGGCTGGAGCGGGCCCCCGAGGAGGTGCTGACGGTCGGCGCCAACGAGAACGGCTTCGCCTTCGTGGCGCCCTTCGGCGACGGCTGGTACCGGGTGATCGCCTGGGACCGCGCCCGCCAGCTGCCGGACAGCGAGCCGGCGAGCCTGAACGAGATCGCCGACATCACCCGCCGGGCGCTCGGCGAGGACTACGGCCTGCACGACGCCCGCTGGTCCTCCCGCTTCCACAGTGACGAGCGGCAGGCCCCGAACTACCGCTCCGGCCGGGTCTTCCTGGCCGGCGACGCGGCGCACTGCCACTCCCCGGCCGGCGGCCAGGGCATGAACACCGGCCTGCAGGACGCCGCGAACCTCTCCTGGAAGCTCGCCGCCGCTGTCCGGGGCTGGGCCCCGGACGCCCTGCTGGACACCTACCAGACCGAGCG
Organism: Kitasatospora sp. NPDC057015; assembly: GCF_042673745.1. Lineage (NCBI taxonomy): Bacteria > Bacillati > Actinomycetota > Actinomycetes > Kitasatosporales > Streptomycetaceae > Kitasatospora > Kitasatospora sp. NPDC057015. The sequence goes on along the minus strand of NZ_JBHUSG010000007.1, from coordinate 43,847 downwards.
GCACCCGGTCGGCCGGGCCGTCCTGCGCAGCTCCGGCGCGCTGGTGCGGCTCGCGCTGGCCCGCTCCGCCGCCACCCGGGCGCTGCGCTCCGCGGTGACCGGCTTCGCCGACAACCTGGGCCCGGTCGCCGCCCGCGGCGCCCGCACCGTCTCGGGGATCGGCGTGCGGTACCCGGCGGGCAAGGACGCCCACCCGCTGGCCGGCCGCCGGGTGCCGGACCTGCGGCTGACCGGGCTGCACCCCGCCGAGGGCCTCTCCGGCGGGGCGGGCGGCCCCGGGCGACTGTACGAGGCGCTGCGGACCGGCCGTTTCGTGCTGGTCAGCAACGACGAGTTGTCCGCCGCCGACCCGTGGGCCGACCGCGTGGTCACCGCCGCCCCGGCCGACCCGCACGGCAAGCTCAGCGACACCGTCCTGCTGATCCGCCCGGACGGCTACGCCGCCTGGGCCGCCGTCGACCCGAGCCGGGGCGAGCTGCGGGCCGCGCTGGCGCACTGGCTGGGCGCGCCCTCGGACGACTGAGACCGGCCGGCGGGGGGGGGGGGGGGGCGCCCCCCCCGCCGCCCCCCCCCCCCCCCCCCCCCCCCCCCCCCCCCCCCCCCCCCCCGGCCGCGCCCCCCCGCCCCCCCCCCCCCCCCCCGCCCCCCGGCCCCCCC
>NZ_JBHUSG010000007.1:4566-43181 GCF_042673745.1 Kitasatospora sp. NPDC057015 | reverse complement strand
GGCGTGGTGCGGCCCGCGCTGGCGCCCGGGGTGGGCGCGCCCTCGGACGCCTGCCCCGGGCCGGCGGGGGGGGCCCGGGCCACTCGGCCCGGGCCCGCCCCGACCTGCGCCGCCCCGTCCCGTCCCGGCCCGATCTGCTCCGTCCCGTCCCGGCCGGCGCCGCCCCGATCCGCCCCGTCCCGCCTCCCGGAAATCACCGCCGCCCCGGCCGCGGGTGACCGCCTGCGGCCGGCCGGGAGAAATGCCGCTCATTCCCGGGCATTCCCGGCCGGCGTCGCGTTCACCGTCGGCGAATCGGGTACGGCCGGTTCCGGTACGCCCCACCGACCTTCACCAACTGCCCATATGACGCTCGCCCGGATATTCACTGTATGGACTGACGTCCATTCTGTTTCCGAATTCACCGTCCACACTTGACTGTTCTTTAGTAATGAATTGCTTGACCATAAGCCAATTCCCGCACGCCCTCTGGGATGTTCTAGCAAGCGTTCTCGAACCCGGAACGCCCAGTCCCTGCCGGCCCCCACAGCCGGCCAGAGGAGGAGCCCGTGCGCCCCCGCCCGCTCGCCCTTGCCGCGGCCCTAGCCGTCCTGCCGCTGACCGCCCTCTCGCTGGGAGTCACCGCGGCCCAGGCCGCCCCCGCACCGAACGCCACCGCCTCCCGGGTCGCCCTGCCGGACACCGTCACCCCCGCGGTCGCCCGCTCCGAGAAGAAGGGCGACGTCCCGGCCGCCCAGCAGCTCTCGGTGGCCGTCAGCCTCAAGCTGCGCGACACCGCCGGCCTCGACCGGTTCCTCACCGCCGTCGCCACCCCCGGATCCCCCGAGTTCGGCCGCTACCTGACGCCGGCCCAGTTCACCGCCCGGTACGGCCCGACGCAGGCCGCCGTCGAGCAGGTGAAGAGCTACCTGGCCTCCCAGGGGCTGACCGTCGCGAGCGTCAGCGACAACCGCCAGGTCGTCAACGCCCAGGGCACCGCCGAGCAGATCGCCAAGGCCTTCGGCACCCACGAGAGCGCCTACCTCGACCCGCTGCAGCAGCGGACCTTCTTCGCCAACGACGCCGCCGCCTCGGTGCCGGCCGACCTCGCCGACGTCGTCCAGGGCATATCCGGCCTCAACAACCACACCGTGCGCACCACCCGGCTGGCGAAGCCCCGGAACGCCACCGCGAACGCCGCCCCGAACGCGACGCCGAGCGGCTTCGGCCCCAGCCAGTACGACGGCGCGTACAAGCTGGGCTCGCTGGGCGCCGACGGCACCGGCACCAAGGTGGCGCTCTGGGAGTTCGACGGCTACAAGTCCGCCAACCTCAAGACCTACGACACCCAGTACGGCCTGACCGGCCCGGCCGTCACCACCGTCCCGGTGGACGGTGCGAACTACGACTCGGCGCCCGGCGACGGCCAGGGCGAGGTCGAGCTGGACAGCGAGATCGTGCGCGGCGTCGCCCCCAAGGCGACCCAGCTGGTCTACGAGGCCCCGAACAGCGACCAGGGCGAGATCGACATGGCCGCCAAGATCGTCTCGGACAACCTGGTCTCGGTCATCTCGATCTCCTGGGGCTCCTGCGAGCCCGACACCACCGCCGCCTCGATGACGGCGGTCGACAACTCCTTCAAGCAGGCCGCCGCCCAGGGCATATCGATCTTCTCGGCCTCCGGCGACGACGGTTCGCGCGACTGCACCCGCTCCACCAGCGGCTCCACCGTGAAGGCCGTCGACTTCCCGGCGTCCAGCCCGCACCAGACCGGCGTCGGCGGCACCAACCTCAAGGTCTCCGGCACCGCCTACTCCTCGGAGAGCGCCTGGAGCACCGCCGGCGGCGGCGTCTCCACCGTGTTCGGCAAGCCGGCCTGGCAGACCGGCACCGGTGTCACCGGCACCATGCGCACCGTTCCGGACGTCGCCTCCAACGCCGACCCGGCCAGCGGCTTCGCGATCTACACCACCGGCGGCTGGCAGGTCTACGGCGGCACCAGCGCCGCCGCCCCGCTCTGGTCGGGCTACGCCGCGCTGTTCAACCAGAAGGCCGCGGCGGCCGGCAAGCCGGTGCTCGGCGAGGCCAGCCCCAAGCTCTACACGGTCGCGAACGGCAGCGGCTACGCCGGCGCCTTCCACGACACCGTGACCGGCAAGAACCAGGACTTCTCCACCAAGGCCGGCTACGACCAGGTCACCGGCTGGGGCTCCCCGGTCGCCGACGCCCTGACCACCGCCCTGCTCGGCGGCACCCAGACCGGCAACACCGTGACGGTCGCCAACCCGGGCAACCAGAGCACCGCCACCGGCACCGCCGTCAGCCTGCAGATCAGCGCCACCGACAGCGCGAGCGGCCAGAGCCTCACCTACGGCGCCACCGGCCTGCCCACCGGCCTCACCCTCGACACCGCCACCGGGCGGATCACCGGCACCCCGAGCGCGGCCGGCACCTACAACGTCACCGTGACGGCCAGGGACACCACCAACGCCACCGGCTCGACCTCGTTCACCTGGACGATCGGCGGCACCGGCGGCTGCACCCCGGCCCAGCTGCTCGGCAACGCCGGCTTCGAGACCGGCACGGCCGCCCCCTGGACGACCTCCAGCGGCGTCGTCGACAACGGCTCCGGCCAGGCCCCGCACTCCGGCTCCTGGAAGGCCTGGCTGAACGGCTACGGCTCGGCCCACACCGACACGCTCTCCCAGACGGTCACCATCCCGGCCGGCTGCAAGGCCGTCCTGACGTTCTGGCTGCACGTGGACAGCGCCGAGACCGGCACCACCGCCTACGACAAGCTGACCGTCCAGGCCGGCTCCGGCACCCTGGCCACGTACTCCAACGTGAACAAGGCCACCGGCTACGCGCAGAAGTCCTTCGACCTGTCGGCCTTCGCCGGCCAGAGCGTGACCCTGAAGTTCACCGGCACCGAGGACTCCTCGCTGCAGACCAGCTTCGTCATCGACGACGCGGCCGTCACCACCTCCTGACACCGTCCGAACCTGCTGACGTCCGAACCTGCTGACGTCCGAACCTGCGGACACCGTCCGGCAGCACCGTCGGGGCGGGCCCACCCGGGCCCGCCCCGGCGGCGTTCCCGCCGTCCGGGAGCGGCCTCCCCGCCGACCGGCGGTCCCCTACCGTGACCACTGTCATACGCGCGGTGGATGACGTACCCTCTCGACCGTCGTAGGGTTCCCACAGCTCGGTGACACGCGGCTCCCAGCGCATACCGGCAGCGGGCCGGTCCCGCCGAACTCGCTTGGTGGGGAAGGTATCCGGATGGGCTCACAACTCCCACAGAACGCCGCAAGACTCCGCCTGGTCGGACGGCAGGCGAACGAACCCCGCACCGCCGAGCCGCCGGCCGCCGAATCCGGCCGGCCGCGGAGCACCGACCGCCCGCCCGCGGGGCTCCCGGAGACCGGGCCCGGGGAGCAGCACCCGGCGCAGCCCCCGGAGGCGCCCGCCCCCGCTCAGCAGTCGACCGCGGCCCGGATCAACCCGGCCGGCAGCTTCGACGAGGCCCTGAACGTCGCCATCGAGGCCAGCGGCCTGAGCCTGGACCGGATCAGGGCCGCCCTGGCCGACCGCGGCGTGCGGGTCAGCGTCACCACGCTCAGCTACTGGCGGCGCGGCCGCAGCCAGCCCGAGCGGGCCGCCTCGCTGCACGCCGTCCACCTGCTGGAGGAGCTGCTCGGGTTCCCGCACGAGGGCCTGTCCGCCCTGCTCGGCCCGCCCCGCCCGCGCGGGCGCTGGGCCAGCGCGCCGACCACCGGCAGCCTGCGGATCGAGGACATCTGGCCCGGCCAGCAGCAGATCGCGGACGTCTTCACCGAACTGGACGCACCGCCGGTGGGCGAGCTGGAGCGGCTCAGCATCCACGACGCCTACTACGTGGACGCCGAGCACCGCGGCCACCTGCTGCGGATGCGCCAGGTGGTGCGGGCCACGGTGAGCGGGGTGGCCCGCTGCCTGGTGGTGCACAAGGCGGACGAGGGGGCGACCGGCTGCCCGGAGATCGGCTCGGTGCGGCACGCCCGGCTGGGCCGGGTCCGGCGCCGGCCGGAGAGCGGCCTGGTGGTGGCCGAGCTGATGCTGGACCGGCCGCTGGGCCTCGGCGACAGCACGGTCTTCGAGTACGAGGTGGAGATCCCCTCGGACGGGCCGACCACGGTGTACGGGCGGCGGTTCGCGGTGCCGGTGCGCGAGTACGTGCTGCAGGTGCACTTCGACCCGGCCGCCGTCCCCGCGCACTGCGAGCGCTACGACCGTGCTCCGGGCGAGGAGGTCGACCGGCGGCGCGAGCAGCTCTGGATCGGCGCCTCGGCCAGCGCCCACGTGCTGGCTCCGGACCAGCAGCCGGGCGAGGTCGGCATCCGCTGGGAGTGGGAGTGACGGTCCTTCCGACGCCGGCCCGGTGCGGGCCCCGCCCCGGGCCGGCCCCGAGCCCGGGCGTCGGCACTGGTCGGACGGGGTCCTGACCGGCCGTCCGGGAGCATCCTTCGCACGCGGTTCGTACCGGTGGCGCCCCGTCGCGGGCGGCACCTGACAGTGCTTCACCCGTTCGCCGACCGGCCGGACTCACCCACCCGGCCCAGCCCGCCGCGCCGAATACCCGTCCGATTTGGGACGTTGGTCCGGACAGTGGATGAATCGACGGGAAGGTCCCTCCTGCCGTGCCGTCAGCCCTCCGGGGCGCAGGCCGACGGCCCCGGCGACGCGCCTTCGCCACGATGTGCCCTGGAAAGGGGCGGAGATGACCCGACTGCTGGAGTTCGACGAGGTCGAGCCCGACACCGACTGCATATGCGGCGGCTGCACCGCCGGGCGCCGGGCCCGGCTGCACGTCGCGGCTGTCCGCGACGGCGGCCACGCGGCCGCGCACAGCGTCCGCCGCCGGACGGCCGTCCTGTTCGCGGCCGTCGGCACCGTGCTCGGCGGCGGCGCGCTCGGCGCTGCCGCCGAGCCCACCCCCGGCGGCAGCAGCAGCACACCGGCCCCGGGCACGCCGCAGGGCGAGGTGACCGGCCGGTTCGGCGACGACCCGGCCGACGGCGCGGTCGGCCGGCAGGCCCTGCAGGGCATCACCCGCGAGCAGATCATCGCCCGGGCCCAGGGCTGGGTGGACCAGAAGGTGCCCTACAGCATGAGCAGCTACTGGTCGGACGGCTACCGCCAGGACTGCTCGGGCTTCGTGTCGATGGCCTGGGGGCTGGACGGCAGCCAGACCACCTGGACCCTGCCGGACTTCGCCGACCGGATCACCAAGGACGAACTCCAGCCCGGCGACGTGCTGATCTTCAACAACCCCTCCAACCCGCAGTCCGGCTCGCACGTGACGATCTTCGGCGGCTGGGCCGACTCCGCCCGCACCAGCTACCTCGCGTACGAGCAGACCTCCCCCTCCGCCACCAGGCGCACCACGCCGTACGCCTACTGGAGCAACTCCTCCGCGTACCTGCCCTACCGCTACAAGGCGCTGTCGCCGGGCGGGTCGACGGGCACCGGCGGCGGCAGCAGCGACGGCGCCCAGACCAGCGCCTTCCCCGGGGCGGACGCCTTCGGGCCGGGCAAGTCCAACGCCTCCATCACCCAGCTCGGACAGATGCTCGTCCAGCGCGGCGGCGGCCGGTTCTACAGCGAGGGCCCGGGCCCGACCTGGGGCGAGGCCGACCGGAAGGCCACCGAGGCGTTCCAGCTGGCCCAGGGCTGGCGCGGCGCCGAGGCGGACGGCCTGCCCGGGCGCGACACCTGGGACTACCTGGTCAACGGCAAGGGCCGGAACATCGACGGCGCGTCACCCCCGCCCCCGGTCACCCCGCCCACCACGACTCCGCCCACCGGCACCCCGCCCCCGGCCGGCCCGACGGCCTTCCCCGGTACGGGCAGGTTCCTCCCGGGGCAGTCGAACACCTACGTGCAGCAGCTCGGCGAGCAACTGGTGCGCAAGGGCTTCGGGCGCTACTACACCCAGGGGCCGGGACCGCGCTGGACGGAGGCCGACCGGCTCAACGTGCAGGCCTTCCAGCTCTCGCTGGGCTGGCGCGGCGCCGAGGCGGACGGCTACCCCGGCCCCGACACCTGGCGCCGGCTCTTCGGCTGAGCGGCCCGTCGGTGGTGGGACCGGTCGGGCGACGGCCCGACCGGTCCCACCCGTCCCACTGGTCCCACCGGTCCGCTCGGTCAGGGCCGGCGGGACGACATCCAGTGGAAGAGGCCCATCGCCACACTGGTGGCCAGGTTGAAGCTGGACACCCCTGGCTGCATCGGCACCGCGACCAGCTGCGCCGCCCGGCCGCGCAGCTCCGCCGAGACCCCGTGCCGCTCGGTGCCGAAGGCGAGCAGGGCGTCGTCCGGCACCGTCACCGTCCGGATGTCGGCCCCCTCGGGGTCGAGCACGTACAGCGGCCCGGCGGGCAGGTCGGCGAGCGCCAGCCGCTCCACCGCCGTCGCGAAGTGCAGCCCGGCACTGCCCCGGACCACGTTCGGGTGCCAGGGGTCGAGGTCCCCGGTGGTCACCACGCCGGTCGCGCCGAACCCGGCCGCCAGCCGGATCACCGCCCCGACGTTGCCCAGGTTCCGCGGGTTCTCCAGGACCACCACCGGAGCCGGCCGCGGGGTCCGGGCCAGCGCCGCCAGGTTCGCCGCCGGGTCGGGGCGGACGGCGAGCGCGACCACCCCGGTCGGGTGCGGCTTGGGCGCCAGCGAGCGCAGCAGCGGCTCGGGCAGCTCCACCGCGAGCGCGCCGAGCGCCGCCGCGACGTCCGGCGCGAGCTCGTCCGCGAGGGCGAGCAGGGCGGCCCGGTCCGCGGTGCACGCGTAGCGGACGTCCCCGCCGAAGCGCAGCGCGTGCTTGAGCGCGTGGAATCCGTCGAGGACCACCGTCCCGGGGGCCGCGGCGCGCTCCCGCCAGCTCCGTACCAACCCGGTGACCTCGGCCTCGTCGTTCATGCCCCCACTCTCCCACCCCGTCCGCGGGCCCCGGCACGCCCCCGGCCACCGCGTGGAGCCTCCCTGCCATGACCACCCGCCGGAGCGTCAGGAGCCCGCGTGCTCGCGCTCCCGGGCCGGGCCGGCGGGCTGACCGACCCCGCGCCGCAGGGCACGCTCCAGGTCCTTCAGCGCCTGCAGCAGCAGGTTGGTGGCGGACCTCACCACGTCCACCCGGTCACTCTGCGGCAGCTGCGCCAGCTGCCGCTCCAGCTTGGTGTGGGCCTCGCGGACCGCGTCGAACTCCACCCGTCGCCCGGTGAGCAGCGCGCCCGCGGCCAGCGCCGTGCCGTACCTGACCTCGTCCGCGAAGTCCCGGACACCGGGCACCGGCTCGGCGTCCCGACCCGGCAGGTGCGCCTCCAGCAGCAGGCCGACCCGCCCGAGGTGGCCGACCGAGGCGCGGGCCCGGTCGAGCTGCTTGCGGGAGACGTCCGGCAGCCGGGTCTTGTCCCTGCCCGGTTCGACGTCCGCCCGCTGCACGGCCTGCGTCAGCTCCGAGCGGGCCTCCCGGGAGTCCAGCAGGGCCGCCCGCACCTCCTGGGCACCGCCCTCGGCGACCGGGTCCCCGTAGACGGCGAGCGCGGTGGCGTTGTACCGACCGGCGGCGGCCAGCCACTCGGCGAGCCGCTCGCCCAGCCGGGCCGACTGCCAGGTCGGGAAGAGCGCGTAGGCGAGCAGGGCCACCCCACCGCCGAGCAGCGTCAGCCCGACCCGCTCGAAGGCGGTGGCCAGCGGGTTCCCCGGCTGGAGGCCGAGCAGGAACACGACGTACGAGGAGACGCAGGCCGTCGTCAGGGCGTACCCGGTGCGGTGCGTCAGGTAGGCCCCGCCGATGCAGAGCACCGCGAGGCCGGCCGACAGCCACTCCCCGGGATCCAGCAGCTGCACGACCAGGGTGGAGAGGGCCACCCCGACCACGGTGCCCGCCAGCCTGGCCACCCCCCGGCTGTAGGTCTGGGCGAAGTCCGGCCGCATCACCATGGCGGCGGTCAGCGGGGCCCAGTAGCCGTGCTCGAAGCCGACCAGCCGGGCCAGCAGGTAGGCGACGGTGACCACCCCGGAGAGCCGGACGGCGTGCTGGAAGACCGCCGAGCGCGGCTGCAGCTGGCGGCGCACGGCCCGGGCCGCGACCGGCACCATCCGGTACAGCGGCGGTTTGCGCAGCCGGCCGCCCACGTCGACGGCCAGCGTGCTGATGGCCTCCTCGTCGGTCCCGTCCAGGGTGTCGGCGGCCCGGCGCAGCAGGCCGGTCAGCCGGCGGGCGGCCCGGCGGGCGGCGCCGCGCAGCTGGGGCCCGCCCGCCGGGGGGACGAGGGTGAGCGCGGGCGTCGAACGGGGCAGTCGCAGCGGGTCTCCGGTGCGCACCGCCCGGGCCACCGCGTCCATGGCCTCGGCGGCGGCCGCCAGCACGTCGCGGGCCCGGTCGCGTTCCGGCCCCTCGGCGGGGGCTCCCACCTTGGGGTCGGCGATGGCGGCCAGCGCCGGGCGGATCCGTTCGGCGATGCTGCGCAGCCCGCGCATCTCCGCGGGCCGGCGGCGTTCCTGCCAGGACGTCATGGTGGCGGCGTGGCGGGCGGTGATGAACGGCGCCGGGTCCAGGTGCGCGATCGGATCGTGCCGGAGCCGGCGGGCGTAGTCGGCGAGTTCGGCGTAGGTGTCGGCGAGCGCCTCGCGCTGGGCCGTCCAGTTCCCGATCGGCCAGATCATGATCAGCAGGGCCTGGACGGCGCCGCCGAGGGCGCAGACCAGGCCGTGCCCGAGGGCGGCGGGGACGCTGACCGGCAACTGGACGACGACCAGCATCACCGAGACGGTGGTGGCCGCGACCACGCCCGCGGTCGGCCCGATCGCCCACATCAGACCCGCGCCGAAGGCCCAGACCGCCAGCAGGACGGGGAAGGCCCCGGGCACGCCGACCGCCAGGTAGCCGAGGAAGGTGCTGATCCCGAGCCCGGCGCCGGCCGCGGCCGCGATGGTGGGCCGGGGCCGGAAGCTGCGCTGGAAGGTCGCGGTGCCCGCGATGAAGGCGCCCATCGCGGCGGAGGTGGCGAGTCCGGGCCCGCCGATGGCGAGGGTCGGGAAGATCACCAGCGCGACGGCGACGGCACCGCGCAGCGCCCGCTGCGGGTTGGTGAGGGTCCGGTCCAGCGTCAGCCCGTCCCGCGTGGTGTCGCGAAGAGCAGCGAACCAGGACATACCGGACAGCTTAGGGCCTCCGGCAATTGGCGGCCGGTCACCGCTCCCCGACCGTCGCAGGCTCCCGGCACCGGAGAACCCGGCCAGGGCACCGACCTACCGGGACGGCGAGCACCGGGACGGCGAGTACCGGGACGGCGACCGGCTAGGACGGCAACGACCGTCCGGCCCGGACGCGGCCGGACAGGGCGTCGAGCAGAGCGCCTGCCCGGCTGCCGGCCCACAGCAGGGCCGCGGTGGGCAGGAACACCGCGTCCGCCGCGATCATCGCCAGCGAGAACACCGGCAGCCCGAGCACCACCGCGATCCCCGCGTGCTCGACCATCATCACCGCCAGCAGCACGTTCTTGACGCGCCGGTTGAACAGCGTGAACGGGAAGGCCACCTGGACGGCCACCGTGCCGTACGTGATCAGGAAGACCGGCACCAGGGCCGCCCCCAGCAGCCCGGACAGCCACGGCCAGGGCGCGAAGTAGTCCAGGTGCAGCGGGTAGTAGAGCGCCGTACCGTCCTGCCAGCGCGACCCCTGCACCTTGTACCAGCCGGCCGTCGAGTAGATCAGCACCACCTCGGTGGCGATCACCAGCAGCGCGCAGTTGTGCAGCATGGTCGCCAGCGCGTCCAGCACCGCCCGGAGCTCGCCCCCGGGGCGCCGGCGGTTGACGGCGTACCAGGCGCCGGCCACCGCCCACAGGCCCCACAGCAGCGGGGCGAACCCGGGGTACGGCCGGGCCGCCGACACCCAGTCGAGGGTGCCGCCGGAGAAGCCGCCGAACTGTGCCGCCGTCAGCGCCGCGCCGAGCACCGCCCAGAGCACCACCCCGGCCCGTCCCTCGCCGGCGCCCGCGCGCCGGCGCCGGGCGTCCAGCGACCAGACGCTCGCGCAGCGGGTGAGGACCAGGTAGACCGCCATCACGTGCAGCACGTTGTCGCCGCCGTCGCCGACGAAGACGTTGCGGTTCTGCAGCGAGAGCACGGTCACCATGAACAGCACGCCGCTCGCCCTGGTACGCCAGCCGAGCACCACCAGCAGCGCCGCCAGGACGGCCAGGTGGTAGACCAGCTCGCACCAGAGCCGACCGGCGAACCAGGGCAGCACGGTGAACGCGCCGTTGTCCGCCAGCAACTGGCCGGCCAGGTCGAGCGACCAGGGCGAGCGGTCCCCGTACAGCACCCGGCGCTCGGGCCACTCGCGCAGCAGGAAGGCCAGCCAGGCCAGGCCGAAGCCGATCCGCACCACGGCCGCCTGGTACGGGCCGAAGGCCCGACCGGTGAACGCGGCGAAGGCCCGGGCGAACGCCGCCGCCGCGGCGGACCCCCGGCCGGGGGCGGTCGCCGGCTCCCCCGGCCGGGGCGCCGCGGCGGGCGACGGCGGCCCGGCGACCGGCTGGCGGGGGATGCCGAGCAGCAGCGCCCCGGGAGGGTTCGGCCGGCCGTGGGCCACCGGGCCCCCGGCCGTGCTCGGGGTCCGGTCCCGGCCCGTCCCGTCAGCCCGGCTCCGGCCCTGGTCCAGCGCATCAGCCCGGCTCCGGCCCTGCTCCAGCCCTTGGCTCTGGCTCTGGCTCTGGTTCTGCGAAGGCTCGGCCTGCGGGGGGCCGGTCCGGGAGGAGTCGTTCACGCCAGCCCCCGGTAGTCCTCGTCGTTGACCGGCCACCAGGGCAGTTCCCTGGCCGGCTGGGTGACCGGCGGACTCTCGCCGCTCCAGGCCGGCGGCACCACGGGCGCCCCGAGGGCCCGGAACTGGATCTCCAGGATCCGCTCCCCGTCGGCCGTCCGACCGATGCGCTGCAGGGCGATCCGCTTGAGGTACTGCTCGGCGAGCTTGCCCCGGGGGTTGGTGAGCGCGCCGTCCGGCCCGCCGTGCGAGCCGTCGTAGAAGTCCCAGGCCCGACGGAGCATGTTCTGGTCCACGTGGCTGGGCGCCGGGTTGCCGCGGATCGCCTCGATGTCCTGCGCGGTGAGGGCGATCCAGTCGTGCTCGCGGGTCGCCCCGCCGTCCACGACGGTCCGCACCCGGGCGTCCAGGCGGATGTTCTGCTGCAGCGGGTTCGGGGCGAACAGCTTCCAGTTCTGCTCGAACTCCGGGTAGACGATCCCGTCCACTTGGTGCCGGTACTCGCGGGACAGCGCGTTGGCGGGGGCGACGTGCAGGAAGACGGCGCCCAGGAAGACCCCGGTCGCGCCCAGCAACAGGGCCCCGGCCAGGCAGAGCACGGCCAGCGCGGGGGTGGACCAGACGCGTACGGGCTCGGTGCCCCGATCGCCGGGCACCGGCCCGGGCCCCTCGCCGGGGTGCTCCGGCGGGCCGGCGATGGTCTGCGCCATGCTCTCCCCGGGTGGTCGCTCGCGCCCCGGCCGTGCGCCGGGCGGTGCGCCCCGGCGCGGGCGGCTCCCCGGGCTCCGCCGGGGGCACCCCCGCGGGCGCGCCCGCTCATCTTGCCCTAAGGCCTTGCGGCAGCGGGAGGCCCCGACGGCCCGGACTCCGGCCGGTGAACCCGGGGCCACCCCCGCGTACCGGCCCCGGGATCCGGGCTCCGGAGCCGGTACGCGTACGACCGGACGCGTCCTAGAGGACGAAGGCCTCGGCGCCGCCGCTGCCCACCATCGGACGGCCGGCGCCCTCCCACGCGAACATCCCGCCGTCCACGTTGACCGCGTCCATGCCCTGCTGCACCAGGTACTGCACGACCTGCGCGGAGCGCCCGCCGACCCGACAGAGCACGTACAGCTTCCCGTCGGGCAGCTCGCCGATCCGGGCGACCACCTCGCCGATCGGGATGTGCCGTGCGCCGTCCACGTGGCCGGCGTCCCACTCGTCCTGCTCGCGGACGTCGAGCAGCTCGGCGTCGGCGGGGACGGCGGCGGCCTCGATGGAGGGGATCTGGGGGAACATCGTCTGGGTCTCCTGGGTCGGGTTGTCGGCGGGGTCGTCCACGGGCCGGCCGGCGGGCGCGGCGAGCAGCCGCTCCAGCTCGGCCTGCTGGGCGGCGGCCTTGGCGAGCAGCTGCTCGGCGAGCTCCTCCAGCAAACGGTCCGGGTCCTGGGGGGAGAGGGCCAGCAGCTCGCCCATCGCGGTGTTCTCCAGCCGGACCTGCTCGGTGGCCACCTCCGCAATCTTCCCGGTGAGCCACTCCAGCCGCTGGCGCAGCCAGCCGAGCCGGTCGGGGGAGTCGACGGCCGGAGCCGCCTCGGGGTCGGTGGACCACTCCTCGGCGAGCTGCTCCAGCGCCCGGGCGTCGCCGTAGGCGTACGCCTCGTTGACCCGGGCGATGAAGGCGGAGCGGCGCCGCTGCTCGACCGGGTCGGTGGAGAGGTCGGGGTGGGCCCGGCGGGCCAGGTCGCGGTAGATCCGCTGGGCGTCCTTGCCGGGGCGCACCCGGCTGGGCGGCTCGGGCTGGGCGGGGGCCGCCTCCTGCTCCCGGATGTCGGCGAAGAGCGACTCCAGGTCGGGCAGCTCGTCCACCTGCCGGCGGGCGTCGGCGGCCCGCCGGACGTCCTCGGGGTGGCCGGTGCGGGCGGCGACGGCCTCGGCGATCAGCGCGTCCAGCTCGTCCAGCCGCGCGTAGAGCGGGCCCAGCAGCTGGTGGTGGATCAGCGCGAAGTTGTCGATCTCGACCCGCAGCGTCTGCACGTCGACGTCCATGGTGAGCCAGGCGAGCTCGGTCGCGGCGACCCGCTCCTCAAGCTCCTGCTGCTCGGGGTCCGACCAGCGGACGGGGCTCTGCGCGGTCACCTTCTCGCCTTTGTCTCGTCTCGGTCCGATCAGTCAGACTACCCCGCCGCGGCCGCCCGCCGGCCGGGCTCCGGAAGGGCTGCACCGGCGAAACGCCACCAATACGGTGGACAGGGCGTGCGTGGCGGCGCACTCTGGGTGACACGCAACTGATACTTACGAATCTCACCGTTTCGCTATCAGTCCAGACCCTCTCCGTGCTTCGCTGGAAAGCGGCAGAGCACGCCGCCCCCCATACAGAGCGGCCACCCTCAGGCGCGGCGGCCAGGCGGGAGCAGACCGAATCCATGGTGGACGAGCCCGACTCCACACCGACTCCGGATGTCGCCCCGGCCGCCCACGGCGGCTCGACCGACCGGGGCGACTCACCGCCGGGAGTGACAGCCCTCCTGCGGCTCGCCGCCGTGCTGGTCGACGAGGACGGCCGGATCGTCCACTGGAATCGCGCGGCCGAGGAACTGTTCGGGCACCGCGCCGAGGTGGCGCACGGCCGGACCGCCTCCGGCCTGCTGCCCGCGTTCGAACCGCGCACCGGCCCGCACGCCCTGTCCGACGGCGCCCGGCAGCCGGCCGGCCGCCGCTGCGACGCCTTCGACACCCTGGACGACCTCACCCAGCTGGACACCGCGTGGGCCGGTCCGATGGCCGTCACCGACCGCGAGGAGCGGCTGCGGGACATCCTCTGGTGGGCGTACCCGCTGATCGAGCCGGCCGGCCGGAGCCTGCTGGCGCTGGCCGCGGACGCCCGCCCGCTGCGGACGGCCGGGCCGCGGATCGCGCTCGGCACCCGCCTGCTGCCGTACACCGCCGGCGCGGGCACCCACGGCGGCTTCCACCGCCTCACCTCCACCTTCGGCCCGCCCGGACAGAGCGCGGCCGGCCCGCTCGCCGGCCTGCTGCCCACCGGGTCACCGGAGCGGGTCGGCCGGCTGCTGGCCCAACTGGGCCGGGCCGGCCTGCCCTGCCTGTGGGTGGACGCCGCGACCACCCTGCCGGTCCTGCCGTACGAGCCGCCGGCCACCGGCACCGCCCGCGCGGCCGCCGGGCTCGGCCGGCGCTACCCCACCGCGCAGCAGCGGGCCGCGCGCCTCGGTTCCGGCCGCCCGCCCGACCAGTCCGCCGGACGCCGGGCCGACGGGGGCGCCGTGGGCCACCAGGTGGCCGCCCGCGGCGCCGCGCTCGGCCTGCGGGTGCTGCCGTCGAACGGCCCCGGCCCGGCCGACACCGGATCCGGCGGCGGCCTGCCCGGACAACGCGAGGCCACCGCACCGGCCACCGCCACCGCCAGCTCCGAAGGAGGAGTCACCATCGAGCAGGCCGCCGTCGAGCCCTCCGTCAACGGCCACCGCCCCGGTGGGGCCGACACCGCCACCGTGCCCGCCCCGGCCGGGGCCCCGCCGGCCGACCAGCTCCTCCCGATCCTGACCGACGGCCAGGCCGGTGAGCAGCTGGCGCTGCTGGCCGAAGTCGGCGGCAAGGTCGGCACCACGCTGGACCTGCACGCCACCGCGCGCGAGCTCTGCCAGGTCCTCGTCCCCCGGGTCGCCGACTTCGCCTGCGTCGACCTGCTGGACGGGCTGATCTCCGAATCGGAACTGCCCGCCGCCCGGCCGGACGACGAGACCATGCTCCGCCGGGTCGCCCGGACCTTCAACGACGCCCCCGGCGAGTGGGACCACGTCCTGGAGGAGGGCGCGCTGCGCGCGATGCCGCGCAGCACCCCGCCCGGCATGGCCCTCCAGCTCAACCAGCCGGTGCTCGTCCCGGTGGTCAGCGCGGACGTCGCCGTGGACTACGCCGCCTCGCTGGGCGGCGCCGGACTGGCCTCCGTGGTGGCCGGCCGCTCCATGCTGGTGGTGCCGCTGTCCGCCCGGGGCACCGTGCTCGGCATCCTCAAGCTGCTCCGGCTGCCCGACCGCGCCCCCTTCGACGAGAGCGACGCGGCCACCCTGAAGGAGCTGGCCGCCCGGGCCGCGCTGTCGCTGGACAACGCCCGGCTGCACCGGGCCGAATCCCGGGTGGCCACCACCCTGCAGCGCTCGATGATCCCGACCCGCCCGCCGCGGATCCCCGGCGTGCAGATCGCCCACCGGTACCTGCCCGGCGACCCCCGGGCCGAGGTCGGCGGCGACTGGTTCGACGCGATCCAGCTGCCCGGCAGCCGGGTCGCCCTGGTGGTCGGCGACGTGATGGGCCACGGCCTGCACTCGGCCGCCGCGATGGGCCGCTTCCGCACCGCGATGCAGACCCTGGCCGCCCTGGACCTGCCGCCCGGCCAGCTGCTGCGCCATCTGGACAACCTGGCCCACAAGCTGGGCGACGACCACCTCGCCACCTGCCTGTACGCGGTCTACGACCCGATCAACCGCACCTGCGAGCTGGCCAGCGCCGGCCACGTCCCGCCGGTGCTGGTGCACCCGGACGGCACCGGCGAACTGCTGGAGATCCCGGCCGGAGCCCCGATCGGGGTCGGCGGCGTGCCCTTCGTCGCCAAGAAGATCGACGTCTCGGACGGTTCGATGCTGGTGCTCTGCACGGACGGCCTGGTGGAGGTCCGGGGCAGCGACATAGGAGCCGGGCTGGCCGCGCTCTGCGGCAACCTCATCGACCCCAAGCAGACCCCGGAACAGGCCTGCGACGTGGTGCTGGAGCGGCTGCACTCGGACGACCGCAAGGACGACGTGGCCCTCCTGGTCGCCCGCTTCGACGGGGTGGCCCCCACCGAGGTGGCGACCTGGGACCTCGCGGTGGACACCGCCGAGGTGCGCCGGGCCCGGACCCTCGTCCGCGAGCAGCTCGCCGCCTGGCACCTGGAGGCGCTCGCGGACACCACCGAGCTGCTGGTCAGCGAGCTGGTCACGAACGCCGTGCGGGTCGCCAGGGACAGGGTGCGGCTGCAGCTGATCCGGGTGGACAAGCTGCTGGTGGAGGTCAGCGACGACAACCACAACCTGCCGTCGCTGGAGCCCGCCGAGGAGCTCGGCGAGACCGGCCGCGGGCTGCACCTGGTGACCAAGCTGGCCGAGCGCTGGGGCTCGGCCCGCAAGGCCGTCGGCAAGGTGGTCTGGTTCGAGCAGCCGCTGCCCCGTACCGTCCGCGACTGAGGCCTGCGGGCAGATCGGGCGGCCCGCCCGGCCCGACAGTCCTGCCCGCCCGGCCCGCCCGATCTGCCCGCGGGGGCTGTCGGGCGGGTGCCCGGGGCGGTCAGGGGATGACGGCCGCGCCGCGCCGACGGGCCTCCGCGGCCCGCGCGGCGGTGGCGATCGCGGTGGCGGCGACCACCCCGGCCAGCACCCGCGGCCAGAAGCCCCCGAACACCTCGACCGAGGCGGCGATCAGCATCGCCGCCATCAGGGCCACCACGTGCTCCAGCCCGGCCAGGTTGGGCAGGACGACGGCCTCGCCGACCATCAGCACCAGGACGGTGCCCCCGGTGAACCAGGCCCGGCAGCGGAACGCGATGCAGATCGCCAGGCCGACCACGGCGGCCGACGGGCCGGTGTCCCGCACGTGCGCGACCCACCGCGGGAACCCGAACAGGTGGTCGGGCCCGACCGCCACCGCCACCCGCGCGAACAACGTCCCGGCCAGGGTGCAGCTGTAGGCGACGACCAGGGTCAGCCGGCGGCCCAGTACGATCTCGGCCAACCCGAAGACCAGGAATACCTGGGCCAGCGCGCCCCAGACCGGCAGGTCGAGCGCCGGGACGTACAGCGACAGCGGGGTGCGCAGCAACGAGACCTCCAGCGGCAGCGACGCCCGCACCACCCCGATGCTGGTGACGAACCGCTCCCCGCCCGGCAGGTGCTGCACCACGCTGAACAGCAGGATCAGGAAGGTCGCGGCGGTCGCCAGCGGGACGGCTGCGAACTTCCGATCCACCAGTCGTTCTCGAACCGCGCCGACCAGCGGCCCCCACTCTGCGACAACGGCCCGCCGGACGAATGCCAGCGGTCCTTTTCGCACGCCCCCCGCGTGGGTTGTCTGATTCACGGCCTTCTCTCCGATTCCGATGCTCCCCGAAAGCTCTACCACCACTCAACATTAGAAGGCGGTCAGGGAATCCTCATCGGCAATTCTGTCGATTCCGCGTCATCCTCAGGTGGGAGAACAGGGGCCGAAACACCGTCAATCGGGTGATTCGGCTTCCCTCCGCCCCCCGGCGGAGGGACTACCCCTTCCCAGTCCGTTCCGCCGTCGGCACCCGCGGCCCCGCCACTGCGGGACGGGCGTGTCGGCGACGGAACAGAGCGGGCAGACTCGGTGCGGTGATGAAACCCTCGGCGCGCGCGCTGGCGATGCCGATCCGCGGGATCTCGCTGCTCTTCTCGAACAGCAGATACCGGGGCTCCCAGATAGGTCGGTACTTCGCGTTCGCCCGGTAGAGCGATTCGATCTGCCACCAGCGGGAGAAGAAGCCCAGCACGGAGCGCCACAACCGCAGCACCGGGCCGGCCCCCAGTTTCGAACCGCGCTCGAAGACCGACCGGAACATCGCGAAGTTCAGCGACACCCGTTCCAGTTCGACCTCCTCGGCGCGCTGCAGGAGTTCGATCACCATGAACTCCATCAGGCCGTTCTCGGTGTCCCGGGCGCGGCGCATGAGATCCAGCGACAGGCCCTTGTCGCCCCACGGCACGAAACTCAGCAGGGCCTTCAGCTCGCCCTCGCCGTCATGGCACTCCAGCATCACGCAGCGCCCGTCGTCCGGATCGCCCAGCCGGCCCAGCGCCATCGAGAACCCGCGCTCGGTGGCACCGTCGCGCCACTGGTCGGCCCGCTCGACGAGCTCCGCCATCTCGCACTCCGGCACGTCCTCGTGCCGCCGGATCCGCACCGTGTACCCGGCCCGCTTGACCCGGTTGTACGCCTGGCGCACCACCCGCATCGCCCGACCGTCCAGGGAGAACTCGTCCAGCTCGACGATCGCCTCGTCGCCGAGTTCCAGGGCGTCCAGCCCGTGCCGGGCGTAGATCACCCCGGCCTCCTCCGAGGCGCCCATCACGGCCGGCGCCCAGGCGTGCTCGCGCGCCTCGGTCAGCCAGGCGTCGATCGCCCCCGGCCAGGCCTCCGGATCGCCGATCGGGTCGCCCGAGGCCAGTGACACGCCGCCGACCACCCGGTAGGTGACCGCCGCCTTGCCGCTGGGGGAGAAGACCACGGCCTTGTCCCGGCGCAGCGCGAAGTAGCCCAGCGAGTCCCGCTCGCCCTGCCGGTCGAGCAGGTCGCGCAGGCGCTGCTCGTCCTCGGCGGTGAGCAGCTCCTTGTCCTTCGGGCTGCGGAAGGCCACGTAGATCACCAGCAGGAAGAGCGCCGCGCTCATGGTGTTGATGACGGCGTTCACCCAGGTCGGCACCGAGATCACCGAGTCGAGGTGCTGGGACGGGGCGATCGTGACCATCCGGCCCAGCGCGTACCGGTAGAGGTCCCAGGTGTCGGCGCCGGTGAGGCTGTTGTTCAGCCACACCAGGACCGCGCCGACCCCGGCGCCGGCCAGCAGCCCGGCGACGAAGGTGGCCGCCGCGGTCTTCGGGTTGGAGCTGTCCCCCTTGGAGGTGAACTCCTTGCGCCCGACCAGCAGGGCCAGGATGAACAGCCCGGTCAGCGTGATGGAGAACCAGTTGAACGGGTGGCGGGCGTAGTCGTACCCGTCCTCCGGCGGCCACGCCATCAGCAGCACGTAGACCAGGAAGGTCAGCCCGCCGAGCGCGATGTTGAAGATCCACGCGGCCCGCTTGCGGCGCCGCATCGCGACCGCGAGGAAGACCGAGAGGACCACCGAGCCCAGGCCCGCGGTCAGCAGGAACGGGGTGAAGAACTCGCCCTCGTTGTGGTCCTGCACCTGGTCGCGGAAGGGCACCGCGAGCACGGTCACCAGGTTGAGGAGGGCGAGCAGCCGCAGGTACCAGACGGTCGCCGCGGCGGCCCGCGGGCGCCAGCGCGCCAGAAGCCCGGTCCGGTCCCCGGCTGGCGCTGCGGCGGACGGCTCCGGCTTCACAGTGGACGACACAGCTCTATTCCAAACGATCAGGTGATGGGGCGCATCCGCGAGAGCGGACCACGGCCGACGGCGCCGGCCCTGCCCGCGCGGGGCCGTCCTCGCCGGCGCGGCCTCGCCCGGCCCACACCCGCAGGGGCCGCTGATTCCATGGTTGCTCACCCCGGATGAGAATTTCGTGAACCGGGCAGCGGATTCACACCCCCGCCGAACGGCGGGGGTGGCCGCCCCGGAGCAGGTACCCGGCACCTCCGCGCGGGCCCTAGGCTCGAACCGGCCGCAGCACTGCGACCCCGACGCGCCCGAACCGAGGAGGGACCATGGCGACGACCCGTGTACTGATCGTGGACGACGAGATCCTGGTCCGCTCGGGCCTCAGCCTGATCGTCGGATCCGCCCCCGACCTGGAGGTGGTCGGCGACTGCTCCGGCGGCCGGGCCGAGGAGGAGGTGCAGCGGCTCCGTCCGCACGTCGTCCTGCTCGACATCCGGATGCCCGACCTCGACGGCATCTCGGTGCTGCGCCGGCTGCGGGCCCTGCCGGAGCCGCCGGCCGTGGCCATGCTCACCACCTTCGACACCGACGAGTACATCGGCACCGCGCTGAAGGCCGGCGCGGCCGGGTTCCTGCTCAAGGACACCGCGCCCGAGCAGCTGGTGCACGCCGTCCGCGTCCTGGCGGCCGGCGGCAACATCCTCTCCCCCACCGTCACCCGCACGGTGATCGGCGGCTACGTCGACGGCGGGGGGCCCGACGCCGGCGCCACCGCGCTGGCCCGCACTCTCACCGGGCGGGAGCTGGACGTGCTGGCCCTGCTGGGCGAGGGCCTGTCCAACGCGGAGATCGCCGACCGGCTGTTCCTCGGCACCGGCACCGTCAAGGACCACATCAGCGCGATCCTGGGCAAGCTCGGCACCGTCAACCGGGTCCAGGCCGCCGTGGTCGCGCACCGCGCCGGCCTGGTGAAACCGCAGCCGCGCGGCAACGGATGACCACCGACCGCCCCCGCCGGCGAACCCGGTCGGGCCCGCCCTGGGCGGGCCCGTGGCTGCGCTCGCCCTGGCTGACGCTCCTGCTGCCGGTGCTGTTCTCGCTGGTGGACGCCGCCCTGGTGGCCCGCAACTCCTCCTGGTGGGAGAACGGCCTCTCGGTGCTGGCGGCGGCGGCACTGCTGCTGCGCCGGCGCCACCCGCTGACCGTCCTGCTGCTGACGCTGCCCGGGACCTTCCTGAACTACATCTGGATCGCGCCCGTCACCGCCGTGTACTCGGTCGCGGCGCACCGGGCGCGCGCCTGGGAGACCTCGCTCGCGGCGACCGTCTTCGCGCTGGTCGAGTTCTTCCACTGGCCGCTCTCCGACCATCCGCTGGCCCTCGACCGGGACAACGCCCTGTACGCGATCCAGTGCGTGATGCTCGCCGGCGGCCCGGCCGCGCTCGGCCTGCTGTCCCGGACCAGGAGGGAACTGGCGACCCGGCTGGACGAGCTGACCCGGGGGCAGGAGCGGGAGAGCCGGCTGCTGGCCGAGCGGGTCCTGGTCAGCGAGCGCGGCCGGCTCGCCCGCGAGATGCACGACGTGGTCTCGCACCAGGTCAGCCTGATCAGCATCCAGGCCGGCGCGCTGCAGGTCAGCAGCGCGGACCCGGCCGCGGTGGCGACCGCCAGGACCATCCGCGAGCTGTCGGTGCGGACCCTGGAGGAGCTGCGCCAGATGGTCGGCGTGCTGCGGGCCTCCGGGGTCCGGCGGGACGTCCCACTGGCGCCGCAGCCCCGGCTGGCCGACCTGTGCCGGCTCATCCGGGAGAGCGGACTGGCCGCCGACACCGAGGTCAGCCCCGGCGAGCTGCCCTGGCCGGAGGCCGTCGAGCGGGCCGCCTACCGCACGGTGCAGGAGGCGCTCACCAACATCAGCAAGCACGCGCCGGACGCCGCCGTGGAGGTCCGGGTACTGGCCCGCGGCGCCCGGCTGCGGGTCGAGGTGCGCAACGGCCCGCCGCCGGTCCCCCCGGGCCGGGCCGAGAGCCCCGCCGAAGGCCTCCCGGGCGGCGGCCACGGCCTCGTCGGCCTGCGCGAGCGCGCCCAGCTCCTCGGCGGCACCCTGACCGCCCGCCCGACCCCGGAGGGCGGCTTCGAGGTCCTCGCCGACCTCCCCGCGGCCGCCCGGGACTGAGCTGCCTTTCTGGGCGCCCGCTCGCCCCTTCAGCTCGGGGCGCGGCCGTTCGACGCCGGAGTCGGAGCGGCGGGGCGACGCGAGCCCGAAGGGGGCCGAGCCTGAGGGGTCCGGGCGGGGTGGGTAATACAAGAAAACCCCGCAGATCCGAAGATCTGCGGGGTTTCGCTGTGCGCGAGGGGGGAGTTGAACCCCCACGCCCTTTCGGGCACTGGAACCTGAATCCAGCGCGTCTGCCTATTCCGCCACCCGCGCATGGGTGTTGTCGTAGATGCTATCCGATCCTCCGACCCGCTCCGCACCGTCTCCGGTGTTTCGCTGGCCTTCGGTCCGGCTGCCTTGCGGCCGCCCCTTCCGACATGGAAAACATTAGCACGCCCCTGGGGCTACCTCCGAATCCCTTTCCTCCGACCACCCCGGCACCACCCGTCGAAGCCCTCCGGACACCCCGCGCGGTGGTCGCGGGGACGGCCGACCGCATCCGAACGGCTGCCCCGCGAACAGGCGAGCGAGGGGTGAGCGGGCCTTCGGCCGGGTAGCCCTGCCTTGCCGGACGCCGGGCGCGGGGCGGTGTGCGCGAGCCCACCCCCGGGTACGACGCGGTCCGGGAACCGTACGGATCGCCCGGGCGTGGATACGATCAGTACGGAAGTACCGCAAGTAGGCGCGACCGGTTCAGCGCGAACCGGTCCGCGGACAAGCGACCGAACCCTTGGAAGGGGGTGCCCCGTGGGAGTCCTGAAGAAGTTCGAACAGCGGCTCGAGGGTCTCGTGAACGGCACCTTCGCCAAGGTGTTCAAGTCCGAGGTCCAGCCCGTGGAGATCGCCGGCGCTCTTCAGCGCGAGTGCGACAACAACGCGACCATCTGGAACCGCGACCGGACGGTCGTCCCCAACGACTTCATCGTGGAGCTCAGCCCGCACGACCACGAGCGGCTCAGCCCGTACTCCGGGCAGCTCGGCCAGGAGCTGGCCGGCATGGTCCGCGAGTACGCCGAGGCGCAGCGGTACAGCTTCATGGGCCCGCTCCAGGTCAACCTGGAGAAGGCGGACGACCTCGACACCGGGCTGTACCGGGTACGCAGCCGCACGCTGGCCGCCGAGGAGCCGCAGCAGCACCAGCAGCCGGCCCCCGGCGGACAGCCGGGCTACGGCCGCCCGCCCGTGGCGGCCGCGCCCGGCGCACCGTGGCAGCAACCCGGCGCGGCCCCGTACGGCGCGCCCCAGCCGCCCGCCGCGCCCCCCGCGATGCCGCCGGGTCCGCCAGCGCACCAGCCGGCGCCGGGCGGCAACAACGTCCGGCCGTTCCCCGGTGCGGGGCACGGCGGCACGTCGGTCCGGCGGTGGATCGAGGTCAACGGGTCCCGCCACCAGATCACCGGGAACGCCTGCGTGCTCGGCCGCTCCACCGAGGCCGACGTGCGCATCGACGACCCCGGGGTGTCCCGCAAGCACGCCGAGATCCGCCCCGGCACCCCCTCGATGGTGCTCGACCTCGGGTCGACGAACGGCATCGTGGTGGACGGACAGCACACCCAGCGCGCTACGCTCCGCGACGGCTCGCGAATCGTCGTGGGCTCCACCACCATCGTCTACCGACAGGTCGAAGGGTAGAAGCGGGCCACTTATGTCAGAACTGACCCTGACGGTCATGCGGCTGGGTTTCCTCGCCGTGCTGTGGCTGTTCGTCATCGTCGCGGTCCAGGTGATCCGCAGCGACCTCTTCGGCACCAAGATCAATCCGCGCTCGTCCCGGCGGGCCGCCACCGCGCAGACGGGCCCCCCGCCGCCGGGGCGCCCGGCCCAGGGCGGCCAGGGCCAGGGGCAGCCGACCGCTCCCGCCCAGCCCTCGCGGCGCCGGGGCGCGCCCACCCAGCTGGTGGTGGTGCAGGGTTCGCTGGCCGGCACGACCGTGGCGCTGCAGGGCCAGACGATCACGCTCGGCCGGGCGCACGATTCCACGATCGTGCTGGACGACGACTACGCGTCCTCCCGTCATGCCAGGATCTACCCGGATCAGACTGGGCAGTGGACGGTCGAGGATCTAGGCTCCACCAACGGCACCTATCTGGACCGGCAGCGCCTCACGACGCCGACCCCGCTCCAGCCTGGCATGCCGATCCGTATCGGCCGGACCGTCATCGAACTGCGGAAGTAGCAAGCGCATGAGGGACAACCCGTCCATGAACAGCCGGGGCGGCAGCGGCATCGCCGTCGCGGCCGTGCGCGCCGGTTCCCGTGGAATCCGCCGCAGCTCCGACGACGCCCAGAGGGGGACACGGACCGCATGAGCGAGCGCAGCATCGGGGCTCACGCCGCCGGCCAGGCAGCCCGGGGGGACCGCCCCGCCAGCCGGCCGGGGGAGCGGCACCACCGGCCCGACGGCCGGCGGGCACCTGTGAGCCCCGCGCCCGGCGTGGACGTGGCCGAGCGAAGCGAGGCAGCGAAATGAGCCTCGTGCTGCGCTTCGCCGCCGGCTCCCACAAGGGCCTCATCCGGGAGGGGAACGAGGACTCCGGTTACGCCGGGCCGCGGCTGCTGGCCGTGGCCGACGGCATGGGCGGGGCGGCGGCCGGCGAGGTCGCCTCCTCCGAGGTCCTCGGCTCGATCGTCCGCCTGGACGAGGACGTGCCCGGCGCCGACCTGCTGACCCTGCTCGGCGACGCCGTCCAGGGCGCGAACGACCGCCTGCGCCAGATGGTGGAGGAGGACCCGCAGCTCGAAGGCATGGGCTGCACCCTCACCGCGATGCTCTGGACCGGGCAGCGGATGGGCATGGTGCACGTCGGCGACTCCCGCGCCTACCTGCTGCGGGACGGCTCGCTCACCCAGATCACCCAGGACCACACCTGGGTGCAGCGCCTGGTCGACGAGGGCCGGATCACGCCGGAGGAGGCCGAGACCCACCCGCAGCGCTCCCTGCTGATGCGCGCGCTGGACGGCCGCGGCCAGGTCGAGCCCGACCTGTCGATCCGCGAGGTCCGGGCCGGCGACCGCTACCTGATCTGCTCCGACGGCCTGTCCGGCCCGGTCAGCCACCAGACCCTGGAGGAGACGCTCGGGAGCTTCTACTCCCCCGAGCAGACCGTCCAGGAGCTGATCCAGCTCGCGCTGCGCGGCGGCGGCCCGGACAACATCACCTGCATCGTGGCGGACGTCATCGACGTGGGCGCCACCGACACCCTGAGCGGCCTGCGGGGCGACGTCCCCGTGGTGGTCGGCGCGGTCGCCGAGACCCCGCCCGCCTCGGCCGCCGACCAGTCGATCCTGAACACCCCCGCCGGGCGCGCGGCCGGCCTCGGCCGCCCCCCGCAGGGCGCCTTCGGCCCCGCCGAGGGCTACGAGAACGGCTACGGCGCGGCCCCCGGCGGCTTCGGCCCGGCCGAGGGCTACCAGGGCGGCTACGGCGCGTACGGCGACGGCCAGGCCGGCTACGCCGACGACGAGGACGTCCCCGTCCGCAAGGGCCGGTGGGCCAAGCGCTCGGTCATCGCGGTGGTCACGCTCGGGCTGCTGGCCGGTGCCGGGTACTTCGGCTGGCGCTGGACGCAGGACCAGTACTACGTCGGCGTCGACGGCGACCACGTCGCGGTCTACCAGGGCATCAACCAGAACCTGGCCGGGCTGAGCCTGTCCTCGGTGCACCAGTCGTTCGGCGACGTCCAGGTGAAGTTCCTGCCGACGGACCAGCGCACCCACGTCACCAACACGATCGCCGCGGTCAGCCTGAGCGACGCGAACGACAAGGTGAAGCAGCTCCAGGAGCAGGCCGCGGTCTGCCGGAAGGTCTCCGAGGGCGCCAAGCCCGCGCCGGGCACCGCCGGCGCCCCCGTCGAGATGCCGGCCGCCGCCCCGACGGCCACGCCCAGCAGCTCGCCGAGCGCCTCGCTGAACCACCCCGGGTCGAGCCCCACCCCGGCGACCGCCGCGGCCTCCCCCTCGGCGACGGCCACGGCCGCGCCGGCGGTGTCGCCGCAGGGCGACGTGCCGACCCTGACCGAGGAGGAGCAGAAGAAGGCCGCCTCCTGCCCGACGCCGTGACGGCGGGCAGACCCGGCCGCCCGGCCGCCGCGGTGGCGGCCGGGCACCGCAGACAGCACCAACCGAGCAGTCCCGGCTCCGCCGTACGCGGGCCCGCCAGCCGTCGGGGAGCGGCCACCACGTGAGCACCTATGACCTGAGCAGCGGCCCCAACAGCCAGTCCGGCGACCGTCCGCCCGCCCCCGGCGCGAGCGCCGACGCCGACCGCGGCGGTGCCCGGCGGCGGCGGGGCAACATCACCATCACCCCGCAGGGCACCCCGAACCGGCGCAACACCGAGCTGGCCCTGCTGGCCTTCGCGGTGCTGCTGCCCGTGCTCGCGTACGCCAACGTGGGCCTGGCAATCGACGGGAGCCTGCCGGCCGGCATGCTCGGCTACGGCCTGGGCATGGGGGCGCTGGCCCTGGTCGCGCACCTGGTGATGCGCCGCTGGGCGCCGTACGCCGACCCGCTGCTGCTGCCGCTGGCCACCCTGCTCAACGGGCTCGGCGTGGTGATGATCTGGCGGCTGGACAAGGCCGGCAAGCTGCTCTACAAGAACTACCCGGCGGCGCCCAACCAGCTGATGTGGTCGGGTCTGGGCATCGCCTTCTTCATCGTGGTGATGGTGTTCCTGAAGGACCACCGAGTCCTGCAGCGCTACACGTACATCTCGATGGCGGTGGCGCTGGTGCTGCTCGCCGCGCCCGCGTTCTTCCCGTCCCGGGAGGCCGACTTCGGCGCCAAGATCTGGATCCACCTCGGCCCGCTGTCCTTCCAGCCGGGCGAGTTCGCCAAGATCATCCTGACGGTGTTCTTCGCCGGCTACCTGATGGTCAAGCGGGACGCGCTGGCGCTGGCCAGCCGGCGGTTCATGGGGCTGTACCTGCCGCGCGGGCGCGACCTCGGCCCGATCATCGCGATCTGGCTGGTCAGCCTGCTGATCCTGATCTTCGAGAACGACCTCGGCTCGTCCTTCCTGTTCTTCGGCCTGTTCGTGGTGATGCTGTACGTCGCCACCGAGCGCACCAGCTGGATCGTCTTCGGCCTGCTGATGTCGATCGGCGGCGCGGTCGTGGTGGGCTCCACCGCGAGCCACGTGAAGACCCGGATCGACGCCTGGCTCGACCCGATGGCCGCCTTCGCCCCCGACCACCCCAAGGGCGCCAGCGACCAGATCGGCCAGGCCCTGTTCGCGATGGGATCCGGCGGGGCCACCGGCTCCGGGCTCGGCCAGGGCCGCTCCTACCTGATCGGCTTCGCCGCGAAGAGCGACTTCATCATCGGCTCCTTCGGCGAGGAGCTCGGGCTGACCGGCCTGATGGCGATCTTCATGGTCTACGGCCTGATCGTGCAGCGCGGCCTGCGCACCGCGATCGCCGCCCGCGACCCGTTCGGCAAGCTGTTCGCCGTCGGGCTGTCCTCCGCGCTCGCGCTGCAGGTGTTCGTGGTCGCCGGCGGGGTCACCGGACTGATCCCGCTGACCGGTATGACCATGCCCTTCATGGCCCAGGGCGGCTCGTCCGTGGTCGCCAACTGGGCCCTGATCGCCATCCTGCTGAAGATCAGCGACAGCGCCCGCCGCCCCGGGGTGGAACCGGCCCCCGCCACCGAGACGTGATGACCAGTGCGACTGACGCGACCGACTGACCGGCCGGGCACCCGGCGAACCGACACCACGACCGCGACGAGGAGGGGACCCGTCTCATGAACAAGCCCATTCGCCGGGTCTCGATCTTCTGCCTCGTGCTGATCCTGGCCCTGATGGTGCGCACCAACTGGGTGCAGGGGGTGCAGGCCGACAGCCTGGCCTCCAACAGCCACAACGACCGCAACAAGTACGACCGGTACGCCTACCCGCGCGGCAACATCATCGTCGACGGCGAGCGCGTCACCAGCTCCGACTTCGTCGACGGCCTGCGGTACAAGTACAAGCGCTCCTGGGTCAACGGCCCGCTGTACGCCCCCGTCACCGGGTACTCCTCGCAGTCCTTCGGCAGCAGCCAGCTGGAGTCCCTGGAGGACGGCTTCCTGGCCGGCACCGACGACCGGCTGTTCTTCCGCAACACCCTCGACATGCTCACCGGCAAGGAGAAGCAGGGCGGCGACGTGGTCACCACGATCAACGCCAAGGCCCAGAAGGCCGCCTTCGAGGGCCTGGGCAACAAGAAGGGCGCGGTCGTCGCCCTCGACCCGGCCACCGGCGCCATCCTCGCGCTGGTCTCCACGCCCTCGTACGACCCCGGCACCTTCGCGGGCGGCGGCGACGCCGACGCCAAGGCCTGGACCGACCTCAACGCCGACGCCAACAAGCCGATGCTGAACCGGGCGCTGCGCGAGACCTATCCGCCCGGCTCGACCTTCAAGCTGGTCACGGCCTCGGCCGCGTTCGAGAACAACGTCTTCCAGGGCGTCGACGACAAGACCGACACCCCGGACCCGTACACGCTGCCCGGGACCAGCACCGCGCTGAACAACGAGAGCGCCAACGAGCCCTGCGAGAACGCCACGCTCAAGACCGCCATGGACTACTCGTGCAACACCGTCTACGGCAAGATCGGCGCCGACCTCGGCCGCGACAAGATGCGCGAGCAGGCCGAGAAGTTCGGCTTCAACACCACCGTCGACACCCCGATCCGGGCCGTCCAGAGCTTCTACCCCAAGGGCTCCAGCCCGGACGGCACCGCACTGGACTCGATCGGCCAGCACGACACCCGGGCCACCCCGCTGCAGATGGCCATGGTCGCCTCGGCGATCGCCAACAACGGCTCGCTGATGCAGCCGTACCTGGTCGCCCAGGAGCGCTCGGCCAACCTGACCACCATCTCCCAGCACAGCGCCAAGCAGCTCGGCCAGGCGATCAGCCCGGCCACCGCGCAGAAGCTGCAGGACATGATGGTCAGCGTGGTGCAGAACGGCACCGGCAAGAACGCCCAGATCCCGGGCCTGACGGTCGGCGGCAAGACCGGGACCGCCCAGCACGGCGAGGGCAACACCGGCCTGCCGTTCGCCTGGTTCGTCTCCTACGCCAAGGGCGCGGACAACAAGTCGGTGGCGGTCGCCGTGGTCGTCGAGGACGGCTCCAACAACCGTGACGGGATCAGCGGCGGCCGGCTCGCCGCCCCGATCGCCAAGGCTGTGATGCAGGCAACGCTCGCCAAGTAGTGCGGCGCCCCGTGAGTGCGTGGATTGTCACATTCGGGAGGCCCGTTCCGATACCGGTCTGGTATCGGCCGACGGCCGACTCCGGTTGTGCCGGGCCGGACCGGTAGCGTATCCGCAAGCAGCGGGTGTGCCCGTTGCCGCCCGCGGGACGCCGTGGGGTCCGTGCCGCAGAACCACTGCGGCCCGGACGGCGTCACACAGAGCGTGCGGGGACACCTACGTCACATCCTCACCGGCCGGTGGGGGAGAGGGTCGGAACTATGGAAGAGCCTCGTCGCCTAGGCGGCAGGTACGAGCTCGGCGGCGTCCTCGGGCGCGGCGGCATGGCCGAGGTGTACCTCGCCCATGACACCAGGCTCGGCCGCTCCGTCGCAGTGAAGACGCTCCGGGCCGACATGGCCCGGGATCCGTCGTTCCAGGCCCGGTTCCGCCGCGAGGCACAGTCCGCGGCGTCACTCAACCACCCCGCCATCGTCGCCGTGTACGACACCGGCGAGGACTACATCGACAACATCTCCATCCCGTACATCGTGATGGAGTACGTCGAGGGCTCCACCCTGCGCGAACTGCTGCACTCCGGGCGCCGGCTGCTGCCCGAGCGCGCGCTGGAGATGACGATCGGCATCCTGCAGGCCCTGGAGTACTCGCACCGGGCCGGCATCGTGCACCGCGACATCAAGCCCGCCAACGTGATGCTCACCCGGCAGGGCAACGTCAAGGTCATGGACTTCGGCATCGCCCGCGCGATGGGCGACGCCGGCATGACGATGACCCAGACCTCGGCCGTCATCGGCACCGCCCAGTACCTCTCCCCCGAGCAGGCCAAGGGCGAGCAGGTCGACGCGCGGTCCGACATCTACTCCACCGGCTGCCTGCTGTACGAGCTGCTCGCCGTGCGCCCGCCGTTCGTCGGCGACTCGCCGGTCGCGGTGGCCTACCAGCACGTCCGCGAGGAGGCCCAGCCGCCGTCGGTCTACGACCCCGAGCTGCGGCCCGAGATCGACGCGATCGTGCTGAAGGCGCTCACCAAGGACCGCGACTACCGCTACCAGTCGGCCGACGAGATGCGCGACGACATCGAGCGCTTCCTGGACGGCCTGCCGGTCGCCGCGGCCCAGCAGGCCGCCTACGGCATGGACGCCGCCGGCGGGTACGGCTACGAGCAGAACGGCCAGTACGCCCAGCACGACCCGTACGGCCAGACCAACATGCTGCCGCAGCAGCCCGGCGGCGGCCCCACCACGGTGCTGCCCCAGGTCGGCTCCCCGCAGCAGGGCTACGGCCAGCAGGGCGGCTACCAGGACGACGGCTACCAGGGTGCCGGGGGCGGCAACGACGGGTACGACGACGGCTACGGCCGGGCCGCGCGGCGCGGTGAGCAGCCGCCGAAGAAGAGCAACACGTCCTGGATCGTGCTGGCCGTGGCGGCCGTGCTCGTCCTGGTCGGCACCTTCTTCGTCGCGCAGGCCATGTTCGGCGGCGGCAAGAAGGAGACCGCCAAGGTCACCGCACCCGTCCTGGTCGGCAAGAGCCTGGCCGACGCGAAGACGGCCGCGGCCGCGGCCGGCAGCAAGCTGGTGGTGACCGAGGGCGAGGTGGTGGCCTGCCCCGACACCAAGATCCAGAAGGCCCAGGTCTGCAACCAGGACCCGGTCGCCGGCACCCAGATGTCGGAGACCGGCACCATCACGGTGCGGCTGTCCTCCGGTCCGGCCAAGGCGACCGTCCCGGGCGTCGTCGGCAAGGCCAAGGACGTCGCGACCAAGGCCCTCCAGGACGCCGGCTTCGCCAACGTCACCACCGAGTACAAGGACGACGACACCGCCCCGCTCGACCAGGTGACCGTCCAGGACCCGGCGGCCAACAGCGCCGCCGACCCGGCCACCCCGATCAAGCTGACCATCTCCCAGGGCAAGTCCAAGATCGGCGTGCCCGGCGTGGTCGGCCAGCCGGTCGCGGTCGCCACCCAGACCCTGCAGGACGCGGGCTTCCAGGTCGACGCCAGCAAGACCGTCCCGTCCCCCGACCCCAGCAAGAACGGCACCGTCGCCTCGCAGTCGCCGACCGCCAACGGCAAGGCCCCCACGGGCACGAAGGTCGTCCTGACGGTCTACAAGACCCCGGACAAGATCCCGGTGCCCGGTGACCTCCAGGGCAAGACCGTGAAGGACGCGATGGCCCAGCTGAAGGCGGCCGGCCTGCAGTGGACCTTCGCCGGCGCCGGTGGCGACAACGACAACATCGTGGTCCGGTACAGCCCGGGCGCCAACGAGCTGGTCGACCCCAACACGCCGATCCAGCTGCAGACGATGCCCGGCCCCAAAGGGAACGACGGGACACCGTCCCCGAACCGGCCGTAGCGGCTGAACCGCCGACCGTACGGGCGGCAGCCCACAGGGGCCGCCGACGCCACCGGGCGTCGGCGGCCCCTGCGCGTCGGGGGTGCCCGGTGTCGGGGGCGCCCGGTGCC
The DNA here is from genome assembly GCF_042673745.1 of Kitasatospora sp. NPDC057015. Lineage (NCBI taxonomy): Bacteria > Bacillati > Actinomycetota > Actinomycetes > Kitasatosporales > Streptomycetaceae > Kitasatospora > Kitasatospora sp. NPDC057015. The sequence goes on along the minus strand of NZ_JBHUSG010000007.1, from coordinate 12,454 downwards.
GGCGTTGCAGGGACGGGCAGGCGGGGAGGAGCGGGCGGAGGCGGCCCGAGCACCCCGCCCGGGCCCGCCCCGGGCAGCCCTACCGCAGTTCGGCCGGCGGCGTGCGGGCCGCGTCCACCGGGTCCACCCGCACCAGGCTGCCCCAGACCGCCATCCGGTAGCGCGAGGTGTAGACCGGCGTACAGGTCGTCAACGTGATGTAGCGCCCCGGCGAGTGATACGAGGACCCCTCGGGGACCGGCGCGACCACACCCGTGTCGTACTTGGAGGTCTCCGGCAGGAGCTCGTCCACCCGGTAGACGTACCAGCTGTCCCGGGTCTCCACCACGACGGCGTCGCCGGGCTTCAGCGCGTCCAGGTCGTGGAACTTCGCGCCGTGCCCGTCCCGGTGCGCGGCCAGCGCGAAGTTGCCCGCCGGATCCCACGGCATCGCCGATCGGTACGGCGTCTCGTAGACCCCGGCCACGCCCTCGGCCAGCGTGTCGGCGTCCGTCCCCATCCGGATCAGCACCTGGAAGCCCTTGCCCATGGCCGGCACGTGCAGGAACCCGACCCCGTCACCCGCCGCGTAGGCGGGGGCCGCCGCCGGGGCGGACGGCGGCGCCGACCAGGCGCTGCGCAGCTTGTCGGAGGCCAGGTCCGCGGTCCGGTCGGCCTGCACGTTGGTCCACCACAGGGAGTAGACGGCGAACAGCGCCAGCAGCAGACCGAAGGTGATCAGCAGCTCGCCGAACAGCCCGAGCGCCGCCATCGCGGGGCTGCGCCGGGCGGGCCGGCGCGCGGGCACGGCGCCCGGACCGTCCTCGGCACCGTCCTCGGGGTCGGCCGCAGAGGCGTCCAAGGGGTCGGTCGACTGCTGGCTCACGCTGTTCCGCCTCGCTGTGCTCGGGGCCCGCTGCCGGGCCGGCGCCGCCTACTGACCACCCGTCAGTGCGGCGGGCTTGCCCTCGCCGCGCGGCCGCTCCTCGACCATCTTGCCAAAGACGATCAGCCGGTACTTGGAGGTGAACTCCGGAGTGCAGGTGGTCAGCGTGATGTAGCGGTCGGGCTTGGTGTACCCGGCCCCCTTCGGGACGGGCTGGATCACCCCGACGTTCGACGGCGGCGTCTCCGGGATGCCGCTCGTCACCTCGTACGTGTAGTACGCGGTCGCGGTCTCCACCACGATCTTGTCGCCCTTGCTGAGCTTGTTGATGTAGCGGAACGGCTCGCCGTGGGTGTTGCGGTGCGCGGCCAGCGCGAAGTTGCCCGCCTTGTCGGCCGGCATCGCGGTGCCCGTGTAGTGGCCGACCAGCCCCTTGTCGAGCACCTGCGCCTTTCCGGTGCCCTCGGCGATCGGGACGTTCAGCCCGAGCTTGGGCAGGTGGATGATCGCGAAGCCCTTGCCCGGCTCGAACGCCTCCGGCGGCTTGTTCGGGTCCGGCGCCGGCCCGGCCGGGCCGGGCTGCGCCGCGGCGTCGAACTGGTGCTCCAGCTGGCTGCGCGCGCCGCTCGCGGCCGCGTCCGCCTGCACGTTGGTCCACCACAGCTGGTACGAGACGAAGAGCAGCATCACCAGGCCGAGCGTGATGCACAGTTCGCCGGCCATCCGGGCGGCCACCACCCCCACCGGCTCCTTGGCCCGTGGAAGGCCCGCCACGGCCCGCCCGCGGGCCCGCCGCCGTCCACTGCCGGAACGCACCGCCAGGCGCCCCTGGGCGGCCCGACGGCGCTCCGCGCGCCCGCCCGGCTGCGCGGGATCGCCGGCCGTCAACGCGGCCTCCGGGATCGTCCGCAGCTGCAGGGTCTGGTCGGCCAGCCACGGGTACTCGGGCATCTCCTCGGCCCGGTAGGGCTCGTAGACGCCCCAGCCGTCCGGCTCGGACCCCCCGCCGTACGAGTCGCCCCCGTACGGACCGCCGACGGACCCGTCGCCGGGCCCGTCGTCGCCGAAGGGGCCCGCCCCGGCCTGTGCGCGGCCCTCCGGGCGCACCGCCGTCACGACCTCAGCCCCGACCGATCACCGGCGCGAGGCCGGCCGAGCGGCCGACCGCCTCCGGATCACCGCACTGCGCCAGCCAGTTGGCCAGCATCCGGTGGCCGCCCTCGGTGAGCACCGACTCCGGGTGGAACTGCACGCCCTCCACCGGCAGCTCGCGGTGCCGCAGCCCCATGATCACGCCGCTCTCCGTCCGCGAGGTCACCACCAGCTCCTCCGGCACGGTCGCCGGATCGACCGCCAGCGAGTGGTAGCGGGTCGCGGTCAGCGGGGAGGGCAGGCCCTCGAAGACCCCGCCGTCCTCGTGCGTGACCAGCGAGGTCTTGCCGTGCAGCAGCTCGGGCGCCCGCCCGACCACCGCGCCGTACGCCACCGCGATCGACTGCAGGCCCAGGCAGACCCCGAACACCGGCAGCCCGGTGTCCGCGCAGTGGTGCACCATCTCGATGCAGACCCCGGCCTCCTCCGGCGCACCCGGCCCGGGCGACAGCAGCACGCCGTCGAAGCCCTCGGCGCCGGCCCGGCGGGTCGCGTGGCCGACCGTCACCTCGTCGTTGCGCACCACCTCGCAGGTGGCGCCCAGCTGGTAGAGGTACTGGACCAGGTTGAAGACGAAGCTGTCGTAGTTGTCCACGACCAGGATGCGGGGCGAGGTCGGCGAGGTGGTCATGCGCGCGCTACTCCGGTGGATGCGGGGGGCTGGGGGGGTGGGAGGCCTGAGTGCCGGTCAGCCGGCGCCGCCCTCCGGGCCGTCCACCGTGACGTCACCGAACGGCAGCAGCGGCTCCGCCCACGGGAAGACGTACTGGAACAGCACGTAGACCACCCCCAGGACGAGGAGCAGCGCGAGGATGGCCCGAACCAGGGTGTTCCCCGGCAGATGGCGCCAGATCCAGCCGTACATGGTGCTCCCTCGACGTAAAGGTTGGGCTCAAGACTAGACCGCGCACCGCACCGGGACGACGCCTATCGCGGGCCCGGGCCGACCCGCCCGCCGGGTGCCGGCCCGCCCCGGGGCGGCCCCGAGCCCGGAGGGCGCGCTCGCGCACCGGCCCGGGCCGGTCACTGGCCGCTCACCGACCGCAGGTCCACCGTGCCGGAGAACCCCGGCATGGACAGCTCGCCGCTCTCCTGGACCTTCCAGCCCAGCCCGTACGCCTGGACGTACTGCAGGTAGTTGCGGATCGTCGGATCCGTCTCCACCGCGCTCCGCAGGCCGTCCGTCCGGCCCACCGCCCTGATCACGTAGGGGGGCGAGTACACCCGCCCCTGCAGCAGCAGGGTGTTGCCCACGCAGCGCACCGCGCTGGTGGAGATCAGCCGCTGGTCCATCACCTGGATGCCCTCGGCCCCGCCCCGCCACAGCGCGTTCACCACCGCCTGGATGTCCTGCTGGTGGATCACCAGGTCGTTGACGCCGGGGGCGGGCACGCCCGGGATCCGCGCGGTCGCGTTCGGCGGCGCGTCGTTGAGCGTCACGGTCAGCCCCGGACCGGACAGCGGCTCCAGCGCCGACGCCCGCTGCAGGGCGTCCAGCCGGGCGGTGTCCGCCGGGCTGCCCTGCTGGGTGAGCTGTTCGGCCCGGTCCTGGAGCTCGGCGAGCTGCGCCTGCGCCTGCTGGTTCTGGGCGCTGCGCTGGCGTATGACGTCGCTCAGCCGCAACAGCGAGTCGTCGGTCCGCAGATCGGTGCCCCGGGCGGCGTGCGCGCTCACGTAGAACAGCAGTCCGGCGAGCACGAAGACGGCGCAGGTCAGGGCACGCCCGACAATTCGGGTGCCGCTCGCGCCGACGGGGGCAGGTTCAGGGGGAATCGACAAATTCGGCACCGTACCCTTATCTCCTTCGGACCCGCCGAACCACTACGCTAACGGACGCCGGTGGCATGTGCGGAGCCCCCGGCAGCTGTGCCCCCGGGCCCGCCCGGAGCATTCCTGCCGTACGGCACCCCGCACACCCGGTCCAGTCCCCACCGCCGCCCCGCCCCGCTGCACCCTGCGCGGTCTCACAGCGCATCGACAGGAGAGCTCCTCGTGCCGAAGTCTCGACTCCGCAAGAAGTCCGACTACACCCCGCCGCCGTCCACGACGACCGCGGTGAAGCTCAGCTCAGGCCGCAGCTGGGTCGCCCCGCTGATGCTGGCGCTGTTCCTGGTCGGCCTGGTGTGGATCGTCACCTACTACGTGACGAGCGGCAGCTACCCGGTGGAGAGCTGGCGCAACTGGAACATCCTGGTGGGCTTCGGCTTCATCGCGGCGGGCTTCGGCGTCTCCACGCAGTGGAAGTAGGCCTGCCGAGCTGAGCCGGCCCGGTACGGCCGCGCCCCGGTCGCGGTCGTACGCGCCCTGATCCGCTGCGCCCCGCACCGCTGCGCCCCGCACCGCTGCGGCCCGCACCGCCCGACCCGGCGCAGGGCCGTGCCGTTCCGCGCCGTGCCGCCCGTCCCGTCCTGCCCCGTGGTGAGCCGTGTCGTGCCCTGCCGCCGCTCGGCGGCTCCCGACCGCCCGGTCCGCCGGGCGGCGGTCCGGCCTGTCCGGGCACCGGCGCCGGTGGAGCACGGGAGGCCCGCTTCTCCCGGCGTACCGGTCACACCTTCCGCTTATCCACATGGTTATCCACACTGGGGAAAAGTCCCCCCGGCCTGTGGATAACTCACTGCCGCCCTGTGGCCGACAACACTCCCGGACACCCGACGGATCGGGGACAAGCGCAGCAGGACGCGCGTAGAGGCACGCTGTGCAAGCACCTGTGCGAAACACCTGTGCACAGCGCGCCGCCCGTTGTGGACAACGTCTGACCGGGCCTCAGGACACGGCCGCTCCCACCGGCCGCCCGGAGCCCCGTACACACCGGTCGGCCGGCCGCCGGACTCCCCCGCCGACCCCGCCGGCTGCTCCCCCGCCGGCTCAGGCGTTGAGCCGCGCCGTCTGCAGCACCACCGCGCCGACCACCAGTGCCAGCATCAGCACCACCGTCGCCGCCTGGACGAGGTCGCGGCGCCCGCGCGGCGCGTACATCAGCCCGAAGCCCATCGCCGCCCCGGCCAGCAGCCCGCCGACGTGCGCGCGCCAGTCGATCCCGGACACCGAGAAGGTGATCACCAGGTTGAACACCAGCAGGGCGATCACCGGACCGATCGGCGTCCTGGTCCGCAGGAACAGCACCACGGTCGCCCCGAACAGCCCGAAGATCGCCCCGGACGCGCCGAGCGAGTTCATGAAGTCCCCGGCGATCAGGTACGCGAACGCGCTGCCGGCCAGCCCCGAGACCAGGTAGAGCGCCAGGTAGCGGATCCGCCCCAGCGCCTGCTCCAGCATCGGCCCCATCCACCACAGCGCGAGCATGTTGGTCGCGATGTGCCAGATCTCCACGTGCAGGAAGGTCGCGGTGAGCAGCCGGTACCACTGGCTCGGCCCCTCGGCGACGCCGTACGAGTAGCCGTTGATCTGCGGCCCCACGCTGAGCAGCGAGAGCTCCCGTGCGAGCCGGTCCTTGAAGACGTAGGCGGCCAGCACGAAGACCACCAGGTTGATCCCGATCAGGATCTTGGTGACCAGCGCGCCGTCCCGCACCGGCTGCCCGCCGAAGGGCGTGGTGGCGCGCCTGGCCCCCCGGTCGGCACCGGACACGCAGTCCGGGCACTGGAAGCCCACCGAGGCGCTGACCATGCACTGCGGGCAGATCGGCCGCCCGCAGCGGGCGCAGGCGATGCCGGTCTCCCGCTCCGGGTGCCGGTAGCAGCCGGGCAGCGGGGCGTGCGCGGGTCCGGTCCGGTCGGGGCCGGTCCGGTCGGGGCCGTCGACGGGCGCCCCGGAAGGGTCCGTCGACCGGGGTACGCCCGCCGGCGGGCGGCGGTCGTCCGGAGCGGCCGGCTGCTGGGGCCGGTCCGCCGGCTGCTGGGGCTCGTCCGGGACCATCCGGGGTTTCCCTTCTCATGACCGATCCCGGTGGGCCTCCGCCGAACGGGGCACCACCGGGATCGCCAGGCTACTGCGGGTCCGGGTCAGCGGCGGGTGATCTCCACCGACTCGATCACGACGTCCTCGACCGGGCGGTCCTGCGCCTTGGTCTTCGTGGTCGAGATCTCCTGGACGACCTTCTTGCTGGCCTCGTCGGCGACCTCGCCGAAGATGGTGTGCTTGCCGGTCAGCCAGGTGGTCGGCGCCACGGTCACGAAGAACTGCGAGCCGTTGGTGGCCGGGCCCGAGTTGGCCATCGCCAGCAGGTACGGCTTGGTGAAGGCGAGGTCCGGGTGGAACTCGTCGGCGAAGCGGTAGCCCGGGCCGCCGGTGCCCAGCCCGAGCGGGTCGCCGCCCTGGATCATGAAGTCGGAGATCACGCGGTGGAACACGGTGCCGTCGTACAGCGGGGTCTTCGACTTCACGCCGGTACGCGGGTGGGTCCACTCGCGGCTGCCCTCGGCCAGCTCCACGAAGTTCGCCACCGTCTTCGGGGCGTGGTTCGGGAAGAGCTGGATCACGATGTCGCCGCGGTTGGTCTTGAGAGTGGCGAACAGTTCCTCGGCCACGAGTTGCCTTCCTGTCTACACGTCATTGACGCCTGAATCATCCCACGCCACGGCCCCGCGACGGTCGTACACCCGTACGAAACCGGGCCTTCGGTCGCGATCCCGCCCGCATCCGCCCGGGCGCCACCGCGGACCGCGCCGCCCGCCCCGCGCCCGCGGCGGCGCTCCCCCGCCCGCCCCGCTTACGGCCCATCCCGGCGTGCCGGTGGACACATCGGGATGCATGATCAGCTATCAGGTGGATATGTGCATAAGTGGACGCCACCGAGGAGGAGAGACTCGTGACCCGTTTGGACTCAGCTCGTGAAACGGCCGACAAGACGAAGGAGACCCTCGCGCCCTATGCCGCCACCGCGAAGGACACCGCGCTGCACTTCGCGGACGAGGCCAGGCAGCGGGTGGGGCCCGCCTGGGAGGCGATCGGCCCCAAGGTGGGCGAGACCGCCGAACGGGCACGGACCGGCGCCGCCCAGACCGTGCGCAATGCCCGGATCCAGTACGACAAGCACCTCGCCCCGCAGTTCGGCCAGGCCTTCGCACACCTGCCCCCCGAGGCGCAGCAGAACGCCCTCAAGGCCTTCCACCGGGCCCAGGAGGCCGCCCTGGCCGCCCGACTGTCGGCCGCGAAGGTCGCCGGGCAGACCAAGGCCACCATCGGCCCCAAGGTCGCGCAGGCCGTCGAGGACGCCCGCAGCACGGTCGTCCCGGTCGCCCAGGAGGCGCAGATCCGCGGCGCCGCCGCGCTCACCGCCCTGCAGGGCCACGTGACCGCCTCCGAGATCAGCGACCTGGCCGCCAAGAACGCCAGGAAGGAACAGCGCAACGGCTGGGCCACCGGCCTGGCGGTCGCCGGCACCCTCGCGGTCGGCAGCGGCGTCATCGCCTGGCAGTGGTGGCGGCGCCAGAGCAACCCCGAGTGGCTGATCGAGCCGCCGGCCGTCCAGGGCGCACCGAACACCGAGCGGGCCACGACCGACCCGTCGCTCACGGGCGCGCACGCGGCGAGCGGCAGCACGAGCAGCTCCGCCGCGGCGGGCGGAACGGCGAACGGCAGCCCCACCGGCGGAAGCACGGCGTCCCCGGTCAACGGCTCCGGGCCGACCGACGCCGCCGGCGCGCAGCCCGGCGGCTCGACCACCCCCAAGCCCGGCCCGACACCCCCGCCGCCCGGCAAGCCCGGCCCCGGGGACGACCACCCCAAGCCGCACGACCCGCGCAAGCCGCACTGACCCCCGGGCCGGACGGCGGCACCCCCGGCACCCGGGGAGCCGCCGGGCGACGGGCCCGCGAGCACCCGGCTGCGCGGGCCCGGGGCGCCCCCCGGGGCCCCGCAACGACGAATCGGGCGCGGACCGGGGGTGATGGGCCGCGGCGGTGAGCGGCG